>JAQWDG010000057.1 GCA_028705545.1 Methanoregula sp.
AGTTTTTTTACGTTTTTTACCCCTACCCGGGTCAGGTTGATCCTGACATCGGGGGAGGTCGCCTGGACATCGGGCAGTTTCCCGCTGAACGGCAGATCTGGGCTGGTGGCCGTATCTGGGGTCTTAATAAGTCATCGCTTCCCTGCAGGTTTTACAAGTGTGCTTCTTTAGTTTTTTCATATAATATTTATGTGCTTTGTTGCCGATATCAGAAGGGATCGGAAATGATGAAAAAATACTATGAATCCGATGCCGATATCTCGGTGCTCAAGGGCAGGAAGATCGCGGTGCTCGGATACGGGTCCCAGGGGAGGGGCCAGTCCCTCAACCTGCGCGACAGCGGCCTCGATGTGATTGTCGGGCTGCGCAAGGGAAAGAGCTGGGATGCGGCCACAAAAGACGGCATGACCGTGATGACCGTTGCGGAAGCGGCAAAGAAGGCAGATATTATCCAGATCCTCCTCCCGGACGAGCTCCAGGCCGGGGTCTACAAGAACGAGGTAATGCCGTATCTTACCGAGGGTAAAACCCTGATGTTCTCGCACGGCTTCAATATCCACTTCGGCCAGATTGTACCGCCGAAGAATGTCGATGTGATCATGGTGGCGCCCAAGGGCCCCGGTTTCATGGTCCGCCGCCAGTACGAAGAAGGTAAGGGCGTGCCGGCACTGATTGCCGTCCAGCAGGACTTCACGGGCAAGGCCCACAAGACCGCCCTCGCGTATGCGAAGGGTATCGGGGCGACCCGCGCCGTGGTGCTCGAAACCACCTTCCGCGAAGAGACCGAGACCGACCTCTTCGGCGAACAGGCGGTCCTCTGCGGGGGAACGGCCTCGCTTATCAAGGCCGGGTTCGAGACGCTTGTCGATGCCGGGTATGCTCCCGAGATGGCTTACCTCGAAGTCTGCCATGAGATGAAACTTATTGTCGACCTTATCTATGAAGGCGGTCTCACGAACATGCGCCAGTACGTCAGCAACACCGCCCAGTACGGCGACATGACAAGAGGTCCCCGGGTCATCGGCCCCGAGTCCTACGAGGCGATGGAGGAGATCCTCGCCGAGATCCAGAGCGGCGAGTTCGCGAAGGAATGGATGCTTGAGAACATGGTAAACCGCCCGGTCTTTAACGCGCTCACGAAGGCGGACGAGGAGCACCTCCTTGAGACGACCGGAAAAGAAGTACGGGCAATGATGCCCCAGTTCAGGAAATAATCCCCTTTTTTTTAGGGCGTTCTCTCGCCGTGCTTCCTGTAGATGATATCTTTTTTTAGCCGCGGGCACGATCTTTTCTGTATGTCGGTCTGTATCATCTACCACAGCGAGACCGGGAATACCCGGCACATCGCCCAGCACATTGCGTCTGCCATCCCCGACACCCGTATCATCGAGGTCACGGACAAGGCAGAACATTCCCGGGTCACCCGTTTCCTCATGCAGTGCAAAGCTGCGATGAGCGAGGACACGACCACGATCGAACCGGCGCAGATTGCGGTGCGCGATTACGATCTGATCGTTTTCGGATCCCCGGTCTGGGCGTTCAAGCCGACTCCTGCTATCCACGCAGCGATACAAGCCCTTACCGGCTGCGAGAAGAAGCGGGCAATCGCCTTTGCAACGCACGGGGGTAAACCCGGGAAGACCGAAGAGACCTTTAAAAAGTGGATCGAAGGACGGGGCATGCAGTTTGCGGGCTTTAAGGACATTAACCAGAAAGACATAGAGGACGACACGAAGAACGCCGATGTCGTTAAATTCGTAAAAGAGGCCATCCCCTCATATCTCTGATTTTTTTATGTCGGTAGTATACGGTAGTATACCCATGGTCAGTATCCGGCGGCGGGCGGTGCCGGGTATTTCTGGGAAAGACTTTTCCACCGGTGTCGCCCTTATACTATACACGTATGACGGACTCTTATGATGATCTTTTAAAAAAGGCCTATTCCCATATTTCCGAGAAGACCGAGTCCTCGGAGCGTTTTGTCGTCCCTGAGGCCAAGGCCTACATCGAAGGAAAAACGACAATCCTTGAAAATTTTGCCGAGATTGCCGATAAAGTCCGTCGCGACAAGGATCACCTTATGAAATACATTCTCGGCGAGCTCGGGACGTCGGGAAAGATCGATGGCACCCGTGCGATCTTCAACGGTAAGTTCGAGATTTCACTTTTCAGGATGATCATCAAGAGTTACGTCGAAGACTATGTGATCTGTTCCGAATGCGGCAAGCCCGATACCCGTCTTGTCAAAGACGACCGGGTGCTCCTCCTCCGCTGCGATGCCTGCGGCGGCCACCGCCCGGTGCGGAAGCGCAAGGTCAGGACCGAAGCGGTCTCGGAAAGCCTCGAAGAGGGGCAGGTCATGGATGTCGAGATCCAGTCGCTCTCCAAGCGCGGCGACGGTGTCGTGAAGATGGGTCGGTATATCATGTACGTAGCAAACGCAAAGCCCGGCCAGAGCGTGAAGATCCGGATCTCGCGGATCTCCGGCTCGATTGTCTTTACCGAGCGGGCAGAATAGGAAGGTCCGTTTTTTTAACCGGGCACTTTCCCGGCATACGCTTTTTTAAACCAGGATTTTTGTATATCCCCTGCGACCCGTACCCGATCGGCTTCTGATCCTGCTTTTTACTGATTCAGGAAAAGGGATGCCTGCGGAGGTGCAGGAAAAAAGTATGGGATATTGCTGTTTCCTCTCTATTTTTGTTTTGCAAGGCCCTTGATCAGGACATCGCAGTTGCCGGAGATCTTCTTGCAGGCCTTCTTGATCAGTGTCAGGGGATTTTTCTTCGCGCTCTTGGTGGTCACGAGCAGTTCGGGGTCGGAGAACTGGAACTCGATGGTGTATTTTGCGACATCGACGTCCGGATCGGTCAGGAGTTCCTCAACCAGGGCGTTCATGAACGTGTGACCCTCTCCCTGGATGGTGAGTCGTGCCTTATCTTTTTCGAGTTCGAGTACCTTTACAATCATGCACCTATGTTTGGGAACCTGTAAACTATTAAGGTATGGGTGAAGCACGGCCGCAGAACCGGTATAAAAAAAGATGATCCCGGGCGGTATTCCCGTTATGGGAACTCGAACGTCTCGCCGTCACGGGCAAGGTGAGGGTACTCCCACGGCATCACGTGGCTGATGTGGATGCACCGGAACTGTTTTGCGTGCAGGCTTTCCGCAAGGGTGCAGGCATCGAGATAGTTCATGTGTTTGGTGATCGTCATGTGCGAGGGTACCAGTGCATCCAGGAGTAAAAGGTCGAGGTTTTCGAGCAGGGCAAGGCTCTGTTTCGGGATGTCCCGGTTGGTATCCGAGGTGTACCCGATCCGTTTTCCCCCTGCTTCAAAGAGGAACCCGCAGGTGTAGGCAGGCGGGTGTTTCACGATAAACGGCGTGATAGTGATCCCAAAGAGGGTAAACGGCACGTACGGTTCAACGGGAATACGGTCAAAGTTGAGGAACCGGAATGTCTCCCCGCAGTACCTGAGCACCGGTTCGGCGGCATAGACCGGTGGGATCTTCTGGACCCGGTAAAACTCCCCGAATCCCATAAAATGGTCGTAGTGCCCGTGCGTCCAGATCACGGCATCGATGTGCGGCGAACCGGCCCTTAAGAGCTGCTGCCGGAGGTCGGGGGTCGAATCGACAAGGATATGGTGCCCGTCTTTCTCGATTAGAATCGAGCTCCGCAGCCTTCCCGTACCTGCTGTTTTTGCACGGGTACACTGGGGGCAGTCGCATCCGATCTTCGGTGTCCCGATGGCGTCACCGGTACCGAGCAGTGTGAATTTCATTCCTGCTTCCAGTTCAGGTTCCGGATCGCGTCGCGGTTCCTGACCATGCGGATCCCTTTATCGAGATCCTGGCGGTCGATGGTCTCGCGCGAGTCCATGAGCGCCGACAGGAGCGCCTCTTTTATCATGAGCCGGATGTCAGCTCCCGAGAACCCATCGGTCATGGAGGCAATCTCCTGGTAATCGCAGGTGCAGGTCATGGACGAAGTTACGCTTTTTAAGATCTCCCTGCGCATCTCCTCGTCCGGCAGGGAGAACTCAACGACTTCGTCAAACCGCCGCCACGCCGCTTCGTCGAGGAGCTGCGGGTGGTTGGTGGCGCCGATAAGGAGCACGCCGTTCCGGATCAGGCTGATCCGGTCGATGTTTTTTAAGAGCGCGTTTACCGCCCGCTTCATCGCCCCGTGGTCGTCCGTGACCCGGCTCTTTGCAACGAAGTCGAACTCGTCGATAAAGAGGATCGACGGCGCGAGTTTCTTTGCGAGATCGAATATCTTATCGATGTTTTTCGAGGTCTCCCCCAGGTACTGGGAGGTGATCATCGAGAGCCGGACTTCGAGCACCGGCATGTGCATCGAGTGGGACATCGCAAGTGCAAGAGAGGTTTTCCCGGTACCGGGCGGGCCCACGAAGAGGAGTTTTCCCACTTCATAGATCCGGTGTTTGCACAGAAAGTCCCGGTGGTGGAGCGCATGGTGGATCTTATTGATAACCGCGGTCTGTTCGGGCGAACAGACAAGGTCTTCCATCTTCTGTTCCACCTCTTCAGGTGCGGTGACAATAACAAGGTCGAGCGCGCTCCGAATCTTCTCGTCCTCGCCGATGATCTTTGTGATCTTCTGGTCGATGCTTGCCTTGGTGTCCTCAAAAGGCGGATTCGCTTTCCGGACCTCATTGTAGGACACGTTTGCGCCATCGAACGATTCAAAGAAAAAGGCGAGCGCCGGGTTGACCCCGACAAGGGGCCTGCCACCCTGCGCGAGGAACCATTCCGCCGCGGGTTTCAGGGTTGTGATCTTCAGGCGCTGGCCGAAATCCTCGTACGAGACGAACGGGTTCTTTGCGATCTTCTCGTGGGCATCGGCTATCCCGAGGGTGCGCTTGATCAGGCCGTCGCTCACATAGACGGGGCGCTTGATGGTCTTGGTGTCTCCCGAACAGAAGATCTCGCGGCAGGCCGGGGTCAGATCATTGAGGTCGAGCGTCGGGTTCTGGTTAAAAATCTCTGCCGTCAGCAGGACTTCCATGATGCGCAGGCTATCGCTATCTCCGGACATGACTGTAACCTTCATTATTTCACGCCTGAAAACATATACCTATCTTATCGGGTAGTCACAATGCAGCCGTCTTCCGTGACGATCATGGTATGCTCGTGCTGGGAGACAAGCGATCCCGGGATATCCGAGAGGACCGGGTAACCATACAGGATCTGCGACCGGCACAGGCTGATAAGTGCCAGACCGGCTTTTTTGTCGTTTAACCAGCGGCGCGAAAACGGGAGTCCCCGGCGTTCTCTTACTTTTTCCATGACGCCACGGGCTGCCGGGGTGCGGACCGGCTTATCTGAAATCTGCGAATAGATCTCCACCCGGGTCTTCTCCCCTACTCTCCCGCTGCCGGTGGTGGCAAAGGGTTCGATCGCAATAGCCATACCCTCTTCGAGCACTGTGCCGCCGGAAATAGCGATATTGGGGATCGTGGGATCCATGTGCGCTACGTACTGGTCGAGGCCGTGCCCGGTCAGGTTTGCAACAGGCCGGTAGCCCCTTGTCACGATTTCGTGTTCGATGGCTGCGCCGATCTCCCCGGTAGTGATCCCGGGCCGGACACAGGCTATCGCGGCATCGAGGGCCGCGCGGGATGCGTCCAGAAGGAGGGAGTTGTTGCCTAAGTCAACGGTTGTTGCGGTATCCGCAACGTACCCCTCGATCTGTACGCCAAGATCGAACTTGACAACGTCGCCTTTCGCAAAGACGCGCTCATCTCCCGTGGATGCAGTATCATGGGCTGCGTCCTCGTTTAAGGAAACATTGAGGGGGAACGCAAGGTCGGCGCCCTCGGACCGAATCCGGTCTTCCACGGAATCGACGAGTTCGAGGTACGATCCGCCAGCCCTGACTCCCTGCGCTCCTTCGTGCAGGATCTTTGAAGCAAGTTTTCCTGCCTCTTTATAGTTTTCCAGTATCTCATCGTTCATCATAGCACAAGCGTCTCCTCAAACTTAGTGAAATCGTCGAATTTTTTAGCGGTCACCGCGCCCATATCTTCGAGCCGGATCCCCCCGAGACCCGGGTAATAGAGACCCGGTTCCACGGTCACCACGAACCCCGCTTCAAGGGGCCCGCCTGAGGGGCCCACCGTGGGCATCTCGTGGACCTGGAGCCCGACCCCGTGGCCGAGGTTGTGGATAAAGCCCCGGGTGTCGCTCTCAAAACCCCGGCTTTTGAAATAGTCCACGACCGCATTGTGGGTATCTGCACCCGACACACCGGCACGGATTGTTTTGATCCCGATCTTCTGCGCTTCTTTGACCGCCTCGTACATCTCTGCGATCTGCGGGTCCGGTTTTCCTTTCGAGACCGTCCGGGTCATGTCCGCATAATATCCCGTTGCCTCGTCCTTCGGGAACATGTCGATCACGATCGGCTCGTGGGGCACAAGCGGCCCGCTCCCGATGATGTGGGGAAACGCGGAGTCTTCGCCGCACGAAATGATAGTCTCCACCGCGCGGCAGCCTTCGTCCATGAGCTGCTTGTGCATTGCGCTCCGCACAATCTCTGCGGTGAGCGGTGCACCGTCGTGGTACAGGATGCCCTTCTTTGTCGTTGCATTGCCGATGAGCGAGATCCCGAGCCCCATGGCCTTTTCGGTCTTCTTCTGCACGGTGCGGATGAGCCGGATCTCATCAGGGGTCTTTATCGCCCTCATCTTCTCTGTCGTACCGTTATCCACGACGACCCGGCATTCCTCTTCGAGCGCCCGCAGGAGCGCTGCCGGAAGCGTGGGCGAGACAAGAAGAGTCTTTCCTGTCTGGCCCGCAATCATCTGCGCGGTCGCTTTCCAGGGATCTTTCTCTTTTTTTACGATACCCGGAAGGCCGGCCTGCGTCCTTGTTATCACGGCCGCACAGGATTCCCGCCCGGCGCGCTCGGCTTCCATCTGGGGGACAATGATGGTTCCCGGCAGCCGGCGTTTCTTGTAAAAAACAAACGCATCATGCATCACAAACCGGGTGAGGTAGCGCATATCGGCGTCCTCGCCTGCAGCGTAGTGGACGAACGCATCCGCCCCGCACGCCTTCATTGCAGCGTCCAGTGGATCCATTGCCATATAGTTACGCGCTGAAACGTCAAGTACTTTTATTCCCGGATTCTAACGTACGAACGATGGACGAGACTTCAAAAGAGCAGTTCAAGTGGAAATTTTACCGGCTGGCTGTCCAGCTCAACGCGATCATTTTGCTTGTCGCGCTTGCGATCCTGTTCCTGTTCCTTGCGCCCGAGCCGTACCGGCTCCCTGCGGTTGTCGTTATGCTGGTGGTTGCAGCGGTGCTCAGCTGGAATTTTATCGGGAAATACCGTGCAACAAAGGCATGGCTTCATGAACATTGAGGTGCAGGTAAGAGTAAGGATACCGCCACAGGAGCGTTTCCGGAAGGTACCATGCTGGGGAAGATGAAGGACGAGATCGAGCTCTTGAGCCGGCATATCGAGGTTGCCCGGGCCGTTGCCGAGCACCAGCCGATCGGGATCATGAAACTTTCCGAGATCCTCGATCTTCCCTCCCACCGGATCCGGTACTCCCTTCACGTGCTCGAACAGCTGGGCTACATCCGCGCATCATCGGACGGTGCAGTTGCAACCGAGCGGACCCGGGAACTTTTTGCGCACCTCAACGAGGACCTGGACGATATCATCCGGCTCCTCAATGCCATGAAAAAGCGCTGAATCCCGGCGTATCGGTTCCGGATTTTTCAGGGTTCGGGATCCTGTGATGCGGGAAGCCGGGTTTTTCGCCTTCTCCGGGTATTAGTTACCTTTAAAAACACTCACAAAGAATCTATTAAGGCACAACTCCCTTAATGCCGCCATAACTCAGTTGGTAGAGTGGCTGGCTGTTAACCAGCATGTCACAGGTTCGAGTCCTGTTGGCGGCGCTTTTTGGGCCTGTAGCTCAGTCCGGTTAGAGCGCCCGGCTCATAACCGGGCGGTCATGCGTTCGAATCGCATCAGGCCCATTGCATTTTTTATAGTTTCCTCCTGAAACCGCAGGTCTGTTTTTTACCCGGCCCCGTGATCACATATCCGCCGTAAAAACATAATGTACCTGCATGACCCCCTTCATGTCCAACAATGCCCTACAGCACCCGATTCTCTTCTGTAAAACACCCGTATATTTCAGAAAGTTGAGGCAGCCCTGTGGGGGGTCATTGGGGGAAAAAATGCAGGAAAAATCTTATTTTCGTCGTAAGATTCAGAATGTGATGCAGGGGGTCGGACCACTATTTATCCGGGCCAGCCCTCCTCCCTTCATGAAAAATCCTGCGAAGTATATTTAACAAAGTATCTATGATCGGGAAACGATAGCAACCTCCATGGACTGTCCCGTATGTGGCGGTGACTGCGTAACCCCGGCGCATGAGGTGCTTGCAGCACTCCCCACGCGGTTTTTGCCCTGTCCTTCGTGCCGGATGCAGGTCCTCGACAAGCGTGTCCCGCTTTCGGTACTTGACTATCCCGAACCCTGTTCCTGCAAGAAACGGTTCATCGACGGGGTATTCGCGCATATGTATGTGATCATGCGGGAGGAAGGGAATCTCACAAAGGACGATCCGCTGATTGCCGTCGGCTCGCCGCTCGTCCACCCGGGCTTTGCCATGGTCCGGCCCCCGTTCCTCCCGGAAAAGTCCCTCCTTCTCCAGTCCGGGAAGGTGACACCGAAGACCGCCCGGCGGATCGTTTCTGAAGTTCCCGAAGTAAAAGGTGTTGTGAAGACCTCGCCCGGGATCCCCGGCCTTGCCTCTCACGAACCGAATACTGTTGCCGGGAGCCATACGCTCCTTGCCGGGTGCGATGTGCGGGCAGACCTCATCCCGATCGGTAAAAACACCCTTGTAGTCTACAAGCAGCAGTCCGTTATCCATATCGAGTTCCCGCGCGCCGGGTACCCCAAGATCCGGTCGGTTGCCGCCCGTGTGGGAAACCCGCCGGTGCCTCTCTTTGTGGATGCCTGCGCCGGGCCGGGCACGCTCGGCCTTGCCGCGGCAGGTCTCGGTGTCCCGCATGTCGTCTTTAACGATGCGTGGTATGCGGCTGCGTACTGGTCGGCAGTCAATATCGGTGTCAACCGGGCCCTGTTCGGTATCGATGATGTGCGGATCCTTGCGCAGTACCGGGATATGATCCCCCGCCCGGTCGGGAGGGTGCCGCAGAAGATCGCCGAGACCCGGGGCCGGCAGGTCCTCGAAGTATTCCAGGGAGACTTCCGGAACCTCGGTACAATCATTCCTCAGGGTGCTGACCCGGTGACCGTGCTGGACGTATTCGGCAAGCAGGACCGGGAAGCGGTCGCTGCCCTGCTCCGCGAAGTGCAGCACCAAATTGGCGGAAGTGTGTTTGTTCCGTAACCGATCGGGACTCTTTTTTTTGGCCTGCCTGCCCTCGTCGTACAACCGGGCAATATATGACAAGGATTTATTGACCGGCAGCCCAAGTGATATGGGGACTAGCCCGGGTGGCTCGGCGTCACTTGTAACCCGAAACCGTCGGCACGCGGGGGGCGAAGTTTGACGAAGGCTGCAACGACCTGCTGGAGCCTCTCGTATTCTGACGTTGAAACCTCGTCCCATGAGGTCGATGGCCAGGTATCAAAATTCCGGAGGGAATGGCGACCTGTCGCTGCGGGAACCGGTTCAGGCCCGGAAGGGAGCAGACTTACCGCAGACATC
>JAQWDG010000058.1:0-6916 GCA_028705545.1 Methanoregula sp.
AACGCCTCGTCGTCCAGCTCCACCCGGAACCGGGCGTGCGGGTTCACGACCGAGGTATACTTCAGGTATTCGAGCAGCTTCTTTTTCGCCGACATCGTGCTCTTGAACTCGATCTGGACGCGCGTACCGTGGATCCGGTCCCACTCCACAACCTTGTCGGAGATCACATCGGGCTCGTTCGTCTCGATCTTTATTGAGACCTCGAACTGGTGCGCCGGCTCTTTTGCCCCGGTGCGCGAGATGACGACCGTGGGAATGCCGCTTGTCAGCTGCGCGTAGAGCACGGCAGCCGAGATCCCGATCCCCTGCTGGCCGCGGGTCTGCCGGATCTGGTGGAAGCGCGAACCGTAGAGAAGTTTCCCATAGACAAACGGCACCTGTTTCGGGACGATCCCCGGGCCGTTGTCCTCGACAATGATCCGGAACATCTCCGGTCCGGTCTTTTTGATGCTGATGTAGATGTCGGGAAGCACCTGCGCTTCCTCGCAGGCATCGAGCGCGTTATCCACCGCTTCCTTGATCGTGGTAATGACGCCGCGCGTGGGCGAGTCAAAGCCCAGCAGGTGCTTGTTCTTCTCGAAAAATTCCGCTACGCTGATGCTGCGCTGCTGCTTTGCGAGCTCATCAGCGAGTACGATAAGCCTTCACCTCGGCAACTGCCGCGGCCGGGTCGAGTGTCTTCTGCTCTCCCGAGTGGAGGTCTTTTACGGTCACCTGCCCGGCGTCGGCCTCCCGTTTCCCAATCACAACGGCAAAATCGGCAGACTTCGAAGCCCGGGCCAGCTGTGCGCCAAGCCCGCGGGCCATCAGGTCCATCTCCGCCCGGATCCCGGCAGCCCGGAACTGGCGGGCAACCGCGAGTGCGAAACTGCGGCCCTCGTCCGTGCAGATGATTGCGGCAATGGTATCCTTTGCCGGTGCCGCGTCCCCGAGCGAGACCATCACCCGGTCAAAACCGATGGCAAACCCACAGGACGCGACATCGTCGCCGCCGAACAGGTGCGCGAGCCGGTACGCCCCGCCGCCGAGGATCTGGTTCTCTGCGCCAAGGTTGTGGGCAAAGCCCTCAAAGACCATGCCCGTGTAGTAGTCGAGCCCCCGGGCAATCCCGAAGTTGAGGGAATATGTTACCCCGGCTGCATCGAGAATTGCCATTGTCTGCTCCACGCGATCTTTCTCCGGGATCGCCCCGGCGATCTCGAATGCCTCCTTAAGCGTGCGGCACTCCACGAGCGCGGTGAGCGAATCGTTTAAGGCCGATTTTCCCATTCCTTCCAGTGTCGCGGCAAGCCCTTCGAAATCCTTCTTGTCAAGGTGCGCCATCACCCGGCGCTGGGCTGCCGGCTCAAGCCCGGCAAGGAGGTTTCTCATGAACGCAAGGTGACCTACCTTGAGGTCCCACGTAACGCCGGTCGCGTTTAATGCCTCGGATGCGAGCATGATCACTTCTGCATCGGCCATCGCGGTATCGGCCCCGATCAGTTCGGCGCCGAACTGCCAGAACTGGCGGTACCTTCCTTTCTGCGGGCGCTCGTACCGGAAGCAGTCGGCAAAGTAACACCAGCGCAGCGGTTTTGGCGCTACCTTTGCCTCGTTGATGTACATACGGATCACGGCTGCAGTGATCTCCGGGCGCAGGGCAAGTTTCCTGCCCCCCTTGTCCTCGAAGACGTACATCTCCTGCATGATCCCCTCGCCCGACCGGAGCGTGAAGAGTTCGAGGTCCTCGAACTCGGGAGTACAGACTTCGCGGTACCCGAACCGGCGCACCGCCTCCCGCATCTTTGCCTCAGTGCTGCGCCGCGCTTCCATTTCGTCGGGAAGGAAATCCCGTGTGCCTCGTGGTTTCTGGATCATGCCTGGTAAATTCCCTTATCTTGTTTTTCCTGCCGTGCCATTATTTCTTATCCGGCCGTGGCGCCTTTGCGCTGCCAAGCGCCCGGTCGAGTGCGGGCTCTTTTCCGGTAAAGACCTTCTCCCGCTCCATCCTTCCCTGCAGGTAGAGCGCCGCAAGGATAATGGCAAGGCCGAAGATCTCGATACTTTCCCCGGCAAGCGTCAACAGGACGCCGAACGTGCCAAGCGCCCCGTACAATACGCCCCAGTATGCCGCTTTCCGGTAGCCGGGAAGCCCGGTCTTAAAGAAGATCCGCGCATCGCGCAGCCACAGAAAGATCACGACCGCTGCGCCGAAATATGCTACATAGACCAGGTACGACATGGCAATGAACTAACTTATAATACGCATCCCCATATCTGTATTATCACAACCATGCGCGCAAACCCGGTGCTTTCCGCAGTCCTTGAACGGTACAAAAACGGCGAGATCCCGCTCGATCGGGCAGCAGAAGAGATCGAGGGCCTCCGGCTCGAACGGATCGGGGATTTTGCCTGCCTCGATCTCGGCCGGGCAGTCCGCTGCGGGATGCCCGAAGTCGTGCTTGCGGAAGGAAAGGCACCGGCTCACCTTGCGGAGATCGCGGTCCGGTATGCGGAGACGGCCGGCCGCTGTGTCGTAACCCGGGTAACGCCCGAACAGGTCGCCGTGATCAAAACAGCCTGTGCAAAAAAAGGGATCGCAGCGGACTACCGTGAGGCTGCGCAGTCCCTCGTGCTCTCAACCGGCCCGGCACCGGAACCAAACGGCGGGATCGTTGCGATCATCACCGCCGGGACATCCGACATCCGGGTCGCGGAAGAAGCGCGGGTGATCGCAGAAGAGATGGGCTGCACGGTCCGGACCGCGTACGATGTCGGGGCGGCCGGCATCCACCGCCTCTTCCCGGCGCTCAAGCCGCTCCTCGATGCCGATGTTTTCGTGGTCTGCGCCGGCCGCGAAGGCACGCTTCCGGCCGTTGTCGCGGGGCTTGTCGATAAGCCGGTCCTCGGCGTCCCGGTCAGCACCGGGTACGGTTACATGGGGGAAGGGCGGGCAGCGCTTGCGAGCATGCTCCAGTCCTGCTCGGTTATATCCGTGGTAAACATCGATGCCGGGTTTACGGCCGGAGCGTTCGCGGCGCGGGTTGCAAACGGGGGTAAGAAAGCATGAAGCGCGGATTTTACGTTGGCCGGTTCCAGCCGTACCACAACGGGCACCAGGCAGTTCTCACGGAACTGTCGCGGACGTGCGACGAGATCATCATCGGTGTCGGGAGCGCCCAGCTCTCCCATACGCTCGAAAACCCGTTCACGGCCGGCGAGCGCGTGCTCATGATTACCCGGGCCCTTACCACGCTCGATTGTCCCTACTACGTCATCCCGATCGAGGATGTGCAGAGGAACGCGCTCTGGGCAGCACACGTCATGTCGATGACGCCGCCGTTTGATACCTGTTATTCCTCAAACCCGCTCGTGGTCCGGCTCTTCCGCGAAGCAAATGTTGCGGTGCAGTCGCCTGCCATGTACGAGCGCGACCTGCACAGCGGGACCGAGATCCGGCGCCGGATGCTTGCCGGGGAGAAATGGGAGAGTCTCGTGCCCCCGGCAGTGGTGAGCGTAATCAACGAAATCGACGGGGTGGAACGCCTCCGCCAGATCGCGCGCGACGATTCGTGAACCATGAACCATTTGACCCTTCAGCAACAAATAAGGTATATCGCCTGACGATCCCGTGCCAGCACGAAAAAATCTCCCGGAGTGTTCGAATGTTTGACTTTTTAAAATCCATCCTCGGTTCCGCACCGGAAAAAAAAGTGACCCTGGCGTTTGAGAACGTGCCCGCGTTTCTCGATGAAAAAGAGAACCAGGCAAAGGCAGTTCTCTCAGCTGAAGTCGAGGAACCGGTGCGCGCAATAAAAAGCGCCTCGGCGAGCCTCCAGCTCACGGTCAATACCATATCCGGGGCAGAACAGAGCCCGGAAACGCACCCGAAGATCAAAAGCATTGCAAAGAATTCCCTCCCCCTTTTCCTTCGCGCCATGAACACGTCCCTTGCAAAGGAACTGCCGGAGGATCCCGAGGCTTTTTACACGGCATCGGTGGAGAGCGTCAAGGGCTGCCTAAACGCGGTCCGCGGCCAGGGACGCTACCTCCAGGTCGCGTTCCCGGAGGAGATGAAGGCGACAAAGGCCGGCATCGATGCAGTGGGCCGCGAGATCAATGTCATGACAAAGGCGATCGGGAAGTACAAGCAGCAGGCCGATCGGATCGGGGCTGCGCGTGCTGCCCACACGGCCCTCGTGGATGCAAGAAAGGATCTTGCCCATTCGTTTGAGAAAGAGGAGCGGTACCACGCCCGGATCGCCGAGATCTCTTCGCGCCTTGACGCGATCGCGGAGGAGACGACCCGGCTCCGGGCCGACCCGTCGCTTGCAACGCTCGATGAAGAGCGCACAAAACTGGCCGGCCTTGCCCGCGAGCGGGAGGAGTGCCTGCGGCGCTATACCTCGCTTTCCATGACCATGTCGCACGTTTTTCGGAAAGCGGAGAAGATCGCGACCAAGAAACACCTCGCCAAAGAGACCCATGCTATCCGGGATGCAATGGATCTTCTCTCCGACCATGAGGTCGCTGCGGCAGAACCCTGCACCAGTACCCTTGCCGCTGTATGCCCCGTAGTCGAAAAGATGATCGGTGACGGCGAGATCGTCCTCAAGAACCGGGAGGAGCGCACGGTCTTTGCCGAACCGGCACAACATGCCGATGAAATATCCCAACTCTGCGCACGGTACGCAGCACTCGAAAAGGACTGCCGGGCAGCTGAAGAAGGACTCATCTCCCACCCGGTCCTTTCGCGCATCCAGGCACTCGGGCGCGAAAAAGAGCAGCTGGAAGCGATGCAGACACGGGAGGAGCAGCAGGTATCCGAGGTCTTGTCGTGGAGAAAGGAACTGGAAGAGGCAGTCCCGGAACTTGAGGAGGCTCTCGCAAAAAAACTGGGGGAGATGATAGGGGAGACGGTGCAATTTTTGCCGACCGGCCCGGTGTGAGGGTAGGATACTTTCCCGGGTCGCTTATCGGCCACCACTGGAGTGATTCCTCTTTTTTTTATGTGAACAAGTCTTCTGTCATTGCGATGATACGGTTCACCTTTTCCGGTGTGATGTCGTCGCATGTGTACCGGCAGAATGCGCCGGCATACGGGGGATAGTAAAGAAGAGATTCGGCATTCCTTTTCAGGATCCCGCCACACTCACTCATGTCCGATTCTCCGTTTCTTCAAAATCCCCAAGCTCGCTCTGGGTGGGCGGGAAGGCATCCGACCACCCATAGCATTCGTGGAGCATCTGTGCGATGACATCGCTGAAGGTCAGGTTGCCGCGCTTGAGCACGAGCAAAGCCTCATACACCTCGGGATCGACCCGGATAGATCGTCCCTCGCCTGCACGAGGCATAATTACCACTTTGTGGTAACATTATATAAATATTCCTGGTAAAACCGTAAGATCTTCTTAAATTGATCCGATCATTCTTAAAAAGCGGTCAGGAAAATTCACGGGGCCGGATCCCTGCCGGGTTCCGGGGCGGCCGGCATCCGGATATAGGTAAATGCCGTATCTGAAAGGTAAGCGAATTCCGGCAGGTCGCCGTGGCAGCCGCCGAGCCGGAAGAGTGTCGGGATATCGAGCGGGACTTCAGCGGTCTCGATCCAGCCGGCCGGGCTCCCTGTGTCGTCTTCGCGCACGAACCTGAGGACGTGTTCGCGGATCCCGGATGCGGTTTTCCGGCAGCAGACATGCGTGTGCTGGTGCCCGCAGATCATGTGGGAAAGGCCGCGGTTTTCGAGCGCGTCAAATGCCATCTGTGCAGTATAGTGGTAGCCGGTAAACGAGTCGCCGGATGTATGGGAGAGCCGCTGCCAGCACTTGAGCCGGAGCGTCTGGGAGCCGAGATCGAGCGGTCCCCCGTGGACGTACAGGATCTTCGCATCCACCCATTCCATGGGCATGCCGGAAAAGATCGAAAGAAGCGGTGACCCGTGCAGGTCCTGGTGACGGCGCGTACTCTGTTCGTCGCTTCCCGAAACCGGGATGTCGTTTAAGAAGGCATGGTCGTGGTTGCCGAGTACCGAGACAAGGGTAAAATCCTTCCCGAGATCGCGGATGATCTCAAGCGCACGTTCGGGGTTATTGCCCCGGTGGAGGATGTCCCCGAGGTTTACTAACGTATCGACCGGCCCAAAACGCCCGGCAAATGCCGGTGCCCGGATATATGCAGAAAACATCCCGACTGCATCGGCATCGGCATGCACGTCTGAAAATATTACGGTGCCCATAGCCAGTGAATTCATATTGATCGTTTCTGTTCATATATACCCGTGATGGCCCGGGTTCTATCTATCCCATTTTGGGGGGCAGGAGCCGGGACGGATACGTTCATTTTGGATTTCCGCACAAACTAGTACGTATCGCAGATCGGTGCCGGCGGGCAGATCACAAAGGACACGATGGTTATGGAAAAATACCTGAACGGATATATCGGGAGGATACAGCCGGTGTTTGGCCGGATCCCGGAAAAAGCGGCACATACGATTGCAGCGGCATTTTTTGCCTATAAGTTCGAGCTCTATCCCAAAGCTATCCGGGAATGCGCAACAGCGACCGGGCTTTTAGGAGACGGCGAAGGGATGCGGACAGCGAAAACTGCGCTCCGTATTATCAGCGCGTATGCAGAAGCGCTGGAGAATTCCCAGGTAAAACCGGAGAAGGCCGAGCGGTTCATACCGGAGGATTACCCGAACCTTGCCGTGAACCTGTACGGCGACAGTGCGCAGGACCCCGAAACCCTGGACATCGACAACGCGCTCATCCTTGTCTACGCGATTGCCGTTATTGCGTCTCCCGATGACGAGCAGGCTCTCGAAGAACACCGGAACTATATCCTCACCATCATTGAGATCTACAAAAAAGCGCTCGGGATCCAGTAACGTTTTTTTGGGAAATCGCAACAAGCAACCCGGTTTCCCCGGACGTTTTTT
>JAQWDG010000058.1:7016-9414 GCA_028705545.1 Methanoregula sp.
GCCCGGCGCCGCCTACTTCGCGGCACTCACGATTTTTATGATGTCGCCGTCTTTTAGGATGTGGTTCTCCTTGATCCGCATCTTGGTGCGGGCATCGATTGCGTATAAGAATCCCTTGCCGATATCGGTGTGGACCTGGAACGCGAGGTCGTGCGGCGTTGATCCGCGCTTCATTAAAAATGCGTCCGGCAGCACGTCGCCCTGCTTGTTGCAGAGCTTGTTCTCGTCCTCGACCGGGTATACGACAATCCGGTCGAGCAGTTCGAAGACCGCCCGGTTGACTGCGTCCTGAACGCCGGTCCCGTTGTTCTTCTTCATGACCTCCGCAATCTTCACGAGGCCCGCTTTCTGCGGCGCGGAGAGCGTGACGCCATCGGCAACCGAGAACTGCTTGTCGCCCGGCAGGTACTTGATCACCTTTGCCGTCGCCGCATTCCGAAGCGCAAGCTCGGATGCTGCGCTCGCAAACGCGACTTTCTCTGCGGCAAGTTTTTCCCGCAGGGGTTCAGGTGTCTCATCGACCTTGTTCCCGACAACCAGCATCGGCTTTGAGATCTTTACGATCTCCGCACAGAACGGCACGAGGTCTTCCATCTGCGCGTGAGTAAGATCGAGCTTGAGCGAAAGTTCCAGCTCGCGCACTTCGTCGGGGGTAATCCCGAGGCCCGTAAAGACCTCCGCAATACCCTGGTGGATCGAGAACGTCTTGACCGAGGCCTGGCGTGAGAGGCGGGTCCAGTGCTTGTCGAGGATCCCGTAGACCCACATCGTCATTTCATAGGTAAGGAACTTCACGTCCTCTGCCGGATCGTGGTTGCCGGCACCGACCGGGTTACCTTCGCTGTCCGTCCCGCCGCTCGCATCGATCACGTGCAGGATCGCATCGGCCTGCCGGAGGTTGTCGAGGAACTGGTTCCCGAGGCCCTTGCCCTTGTGCGCGTCGGGAACAAGTCCCGCGACATCGATGAGGTTGACGGCAACGAACCGGACCCCGTCGACGCAGTGGCCGCACGTGAGGTCGAGGCCCTTACAGGGACAGGTCGTCCGCACGTATGCTACGCCGAAGTTGGGATTGATGGTCGTGAACGGGTAATTGGCGATCTCCGCGTTCGCCATGGTGGCCGCCTTGAAAAAGGTGGATTTTCCGCAGTTTGGTTTGCCTGCAAGCGCTAAGGTTATCATGGTTTTCCTCCCATACGCGCTCACAACTGGGAGCTGGCGCATGGATATTTTGATCGCGGGGATCTGTATTGCCCGCCGGTTTTTCTTCTAATAGAAACTAAACAAAGTTTTTCATGGCTGTTATTAAAAAGTAGTTATGGCTTTTACCGCAAAAACCTGTTATTATTTCGATACGCCAGGTCCCGCGAACACCAAAGACGCGGCGCGCTTTGCCGTGGAACGGGCACGGGAACTCAAACTCAAAAAAATTGTCGTTGCCAGCAGTTCCGGGGAGACGGCAAAGGTGTTTTTCGATGCCATGAAGGGAAGCGGTATCTCCCTTGTCGTGGTCACCCACGTGATGGGTTTTTCAAAGCCCGGCGTCTGGGAGTTTGACGAGCGGACCGCAGAAGAACTCCGGAAAAATGGTGTTACGATCGTAACCGGCACCCATGCGCTCTCCGGGCTCGAACGCGCCATCTCCCGTTCGCAGAAACTGGGCGGTTCTTCACGGACCGAGGCGATTGCAGAAGCGCTGCGCCGGGTGGTCGCTGTCGGCCTCAAGGTTGCCGTAGAGTGCGTTCTTATCGCCGCCGACCAGGGTGCAGTCAGGATCGACGAGGAAGTTGTCGCAGTCGGCGGGACGGCGACCGGGGCTGACACGGTCTGCGTGATTCGCCCGGCCTATACCGCCAGCTTCTTCGATCTCCAGGTGCGCGAAATCGTAGCCATGCCAAGGGACCGGTAAATCCATGGTCTTTGCAGAGTTCAAGGAGGCCCTCACGCTCGTGGGCCGGACCCCGGTCCTCTGGATCACGGGCATTGTTGCAGGACTGCTCGCTGCCCTGCTCTGGATCCTCTACAACATCTCCGGCGCATTTTTTGCCCTGCGGCTGGTCCTTATCGCCGCCCTCGTTCTGCTGCTCTTTGTTGCCGGCACGTTTGCGCTGGTAAAAAAGAATGCAGGCGATGCCGGAACCCTCCTCCGCGGCGGGGTACAATATTACTTTAAGGTCCTGCTCCCCTGGCTTGTCGTGGGCTTTGCGCTGCTGCTCGTCTTTTTCCTGATCATGATCGTAACGATCGCAGCGACCGGCGGCGGGACGGATTACGAAGCAGCCGGCATCCTTGCGATCTTTATTATGATCCCGACGCTGTTTCTGACATTTTTCTGCGATACGGCTGCGGTTTTCGAGGACTGCAAGGTCTTTGCCTCGCTCCGGCGCAGCATCGTGGT
>JAQWDG010000059.1 GCA_028705545.1 Methanoregula sp.
AGCGGCACCGGTTTGAGGGATTTTGCCAGGCGCCGCTGGCCGTTGGTGTAGATCAGGATAATGGCAAGCGGGATCGCGGCGATTAAAAGCGACCAGTACCCGCCCGAGGGGATCTTGTGGAGGTTCGAGAGGAGGAACACGCACGTTACGAGCAGTACAAAGAGGGAGATGAAACTCTTGAGGATCTCCCCCCGGAGCACCAGGATCCAGAGGATGAAAATACCGGTGATCGTCATCGTTCCGCAGACGGCCAGGCCGTATGCATGGGTGAGGCTGCTGGAGCTCTTAAAGATGGCAATCACCACCAGGACCGCGCACAACAGCATCCAGTTTACGATATCGATATAGATCTGGGACCGCAGGTGAGGGGAGGTATACTCGATGTGCAGGAGCGGCAGGATCCGGGTGGTGATGCCCTGGTACACAATGGAGAAGATCCCCGAGATCATCGCCTGCGACGCAATCACCGTAGCTGCGATGCTTAAGAACAGGAACGGGATATACAGCAGCTGTGCCTCGGAAAAGATCATCTCGAAGAGAACGTTTGTGGTGCCCGGGTGGGTCATTAAAAATGCGCCCTGTCCGAAGTAATTGATTGCAAGGGCAACAAAGACCAGGTACCACGCTTTTATGATCGGTTCGCGGCCGAGGTGGCCCATATCCGCATAGAGCGCTTCGCCCCCTGTGGCGCACAAAATCACGGACGAGAGGATCAAAAACCCTGCAAGAATGTTCTGCCCGAGGTAGTTGACAGCATACATCGGGTTGACGGCAAAGATCACCTGCGGGGCAAACAAGAGTGCAACAAACCCTGACACTGCCAGCGCCAGAAACCAGATCACCATCACCGGCCCAAACGCCCATGCCACCTTGTCGGTGCCCCGGGCCTGGAAGGCAAAGAGGCAGATCGCGATGACCGCTGCAATGATCATCAGGACGATCTGTGCGGTATTCTCAAACCCCGGGATCAAAAGGATACCTTCGACTGCGGAGAGGAGGCTGATCGCGGGCGTGATAACCCCGTCGCCGATGAAAAGCGAGATGCCGATGATGGTTAAAAGGGAGACAAAAGCGACCTGGTTACCGGACTTGAGCATCGGGAGGAGGATCTCTTTTAGCACGATCGTCCCGCCCTCACCTTTTTTACCCAGGTGCATGGCAAGGAAGGTATACTGGACCGTCACAAGGATGGTCATCGTCCAGAAAATGAGGGAAAGAATGCCCATCACGTTCTCCGGGGTGGGGGCAGTAAAAAGAAAGATAGCGGTCAGCGTATAGATAGGACTCGTCCCGATATCGCCAAATACGAGGCCCATCGATTTGACGACCGAAGGCATCGCTACATGATCCCGAAGCATTGCTGATTTACGCGTGGGGACATATAGGGTATATTAGTTTCTCTTTATCAGGATAAAAATACCAAAAACGTCCGGAAAAACGCTGCCGGTATATTATGCACCGGGTGAGGGGTCCTGTGCCTTGTGCTCGTCGGTCCAGATGCGATAGCTTCGGAGCAGCAGCACGATGATAAGAGGCCCGAGGACAAAACCGGCCAGGCCGAGCGTCAAAAGGCCGCCGATGATGCCGATGAACATGATGACGGGATGGATCTTTACCCTCCGCCCGACAAGGACCGGCCGGACATAGATCTCGGGGAGTGCCGAGACAACGATGTACCCCAGGATAAAGAGGATAAGGACGCCCTGCATATCGCCAAGAGCCAGAGCATACGCCCCAATCAGGATAAAGGCCACGGACGACCCGAGGATGGGGATCAGTTCGCAGAAGGCCGCAAGGAACGAGTAAAAGAGGATGTTCCCGTACCCGAGCAGGTAGAATACCGGAATGGCAATAAAGAAGGTTAAGACCGCGATTGCGATCTGGACAACGTAGATCACGTAGAGCGTGTCGACCGTGACCGGGGTGAGCTGGTCGTAGTAGACCCTGACCGGTTCGGGCAGGTGACGGCCGATCCGGTCGTAGATATTCCTGCCCTTGACGAGCAGCAGGAAGAACGATCCGAAAAAGACGACCGCCTTGATTATAATCAGCGTCAGGTTCGCGGTGATCGTTACCCAGTAATTGACAAAGAGGGCGTTTCCTTTTGCCAGCCACGATGCGAGCGTTTCCCGGGCGACCGGTATCCCGAAGGCGCCCGGCTGGGTTGCCGGGTTTGCGAGCCAGTTGCCGATCGTCCCAAAGAGTTCGTCAAGAACCCCGGCGTTTTCCCGGAGGATCGCAAGCGTCACGAACAGGGTTGCCGCGATTGCCGCAAAGAGTGCAACCGTGAGAAGTGCGGCCGAGACGCCGGGCCGCAGGTGTTGGGAGAGGCGGCGGTGGACCGGGAAGAGCACCACGGCAATCGAGCCTCCCAATACCACCATATCGAGCATCGGCCAGAAAACGGCCAGTGCGATAAGGGTAAGAATGAGGACAATCAGGAACGGGTACATATCCCTGTCGATGCGGGCCATGCCTGATAGACACGTTTGCCCGGCATCCACTAAATAGATGCGGTAAAGCATATGCAGCGGGTCATCGTCCTGCCAGCACAACCCATAACAATACCGGAGCGCCAAATAACTTCACTATCTGACATGAAACGGCTCGATCACCTTGCCATGATCGTCCACGATGTGGGACGGATCTGCCGGTTCCTCGGCTTTGTCTCGCTGGTACCCTTTTTTGTACTGGCAATCTTCCAGGAGTGGGATATGATCCTGCCGATGGCCACGGCCCCGGCGGCATTTCTCGCGGTCGGGTACCTGCTCCTGTTAGTCCCTGCCCGCGATTACGAGCCGCCGATCTCGATTGCCCTTGTCGCTGTGGCGCTCGCATGGTTCCTGCTCGCACTCATCGGGGCGCTTCCCTTCGTGTTCGGCCTCGGCATGTCCTATACCGACAGTGTCTTCGAAGCGATGTCGGGCTGGACGAGCACCGGGTTTACCATGATAACTACGGTCGACCTGACCCCGAAAACCCTCCTCTTCTGGCGGACGTTCATGCAGTGGATCGGCGGCATCGGGATCATTGCTTTTGGGATCTCGATGCGCCGCAAAACCCAGGTGACCCTCTTCCAGATTTTCCGGTCCGAGGGAAAACCCGAAGACCTCATGCCAAACCTCATGTCCACCGGCTGGCGCATGTGGAAGATCTATATTTTTCTGACCTGCGTGTTCACCGGCCTAATCATGCTCGCCGGCATCCCCCTCTGGGATGCCCTCAACCTGGTCATGGTCGCAATCGCCACCGGGGGTTTTACCCTCCACTCTTCAGGGCTTGCCTATTACCACAACCCGTGGCTTGAAATCCTGCTCATCCCCGTGATGCTTGCCGGGGCAATCCCGTTCAAACTCTATTTCCTGATGTACCGGGGAAAGATGGACACGCTTTTACGGGACAAGACGGTCCGGCTCCTGCTTCTTATCGCTCTCGCGGGATCGATAATCGTATCGATGGAACTCTATCTCTTCAATAACTTCGAGCTGACGACCGCGTTTAGGCAGGGCGTCTTTGTCTCCGTATCGGGACTGTGTACCTGCGGCCTCCAGAACTCGGATGTCCATGCATGGGCGGCAATCCCCCTGGCCGTCCTCTCCCTCCTGGTATTTATCGGGGGTGCGATGGGAAGTATGGCCGGGGGTATCAAGGTCAACCGGGTCGCGCTTGCCTATGAAGGGGTAAAATGGTGGTTCCGCCGTTTCTTTGCGAGCAGCCGGGTCCTCATACCGTTCCGGTACGAGGGGCGCATGCTCTCCCGCGAGATGTCGGAGATGGAGATCTCAAAGAACATGCTCGTTATCGCGCTCTATGTCTTTACGATCTTTACGGCAACGATTCTTTGTCTCCACCTGTACATCACCTCGTTCCGGCTCGACGAGGTGGTCTTCGAGTGTATCTCCGCACTCTCGAACTCGGGGATCACGGTCGGATTCATCTCCGCGGCAAGCCCGTTTGCCATCAAATGGGTCTTCATTGTCCTGATGTGGCTGGGGCGCCTCGAAGTGGTGCCCGTGATCATCATGGTGATGGGGATCAGCAAGGGGATAAAAGACGAGCTCTTTTCCGAACCTCCGGTCCAGGCCGCTGCGTCGACAAACCGGATCGACGACGAACCGGTGTGAGGCCCTGTTTTGGATGTTGGGGGCAGGACATCCGTCAAAGGGTATGGTGAATACAGACCACCGGCAGGGTGCGTACTTTTTTGTTGTGTCCCTGCGTATGTTAGGACAGTGAGGTAGAGAGCGATGAAAAACAGGTATCTTTTCGTCATTACGGGCGTCCTTGTCCTTGCCACCCTGTTTGCAGCAGGGTGTACCCAGACTACCCAGCAGCAGGTCGTTGTCACGACTGCCCCGCCAACAACAACGGAAACTCCCACGGCAACCCCAACCATTTCTGCCTGCGGGATCGAGAACTGCCACGGCTATACGCTCCAGTGCGGCCCGAATATTGCCTCGGCCTGTACAAGCGATATCGATGCCGGGGACCGGTGCAGGAAATATGCATCCTGCCAGGTAGTGAGCGGCACCTGCCAGGTTGTCAAGGAGACTAAGTACGACAAGTGTGTCGGTTGCGTCAAGCAGTGCGAGAGCACGAATTACAACAACCCCAACCAGCTCAACGATTGTGCGGACCGGTGCCCGTAAAATTACCCGGGGCACCACCTTTTTTGTGTTCTTTTTGTGTTCTTATTCTGTCATGATATTCTGTCATGAACCGGTGGTATTGCCCCACCGGTGTATTCTGTCGGGCCGGGGGCCGGACGAGTGAAAAAACAGCTGCCGTGCCGCTAGAGAAACGACCGTATCCCCGAGACGAGAAGCGGGGAGAAGAACCGGATGAGCGCGGGGTTTTTGAAAAGGAGCCCGGCAAGTTTTCCCGGCCGGTCCATGTCGCCGTACCGGACAATGGTCTCGACAATCCCGGGGGCCGCCATCGCTTCGATCATCCGGTCGAGCGTCTCCGGGGAGAGGTGCCGGCGCATTAAAAAAAGGCGGTACCCGAGCGCGAGCTCCTTTCCTATATCCTCCTGCCACCGTCTCTCGTATTCCGATAACGCCTTGTCGGAGAAATCGTCGCGCTCGCAGCAGAGCGCCGCTACCGATGCGGCATGGCGGGCCGTGCGGATACCGGTGTATACCCCCCCGCCGGAGGTCGGCTTTGCAAACCCCCCGGCGTCCCCGGTAAAGAGCGTCTTCCTGCCGTAAGTCCTTGGCATAATGCCCAGGGGGAGCGTCCCGGTCACCATGTGCAGGTCGGACGAGAGGCCGAGCCGCCGGACAAACGCGGCAAACCGTTCGGGAACCTGTCCTGTGCCGCACAGTCCCGCCCGTACCCGGCCATTGCCCGAGGGGATGACCCAGCCGAAGAAATCCTCCGATGCATCGGGGTAGAGTTCGACAAGCCCGCGGTCACGGGAGAGTTTACCTTCCGCCTGGATGCCGGCAAGGTACGTCCGGGCCCGCTCCATGCCGTACAGCCGGGCGATGGTGCTCCGCGGGCCGTCGGCAGCGACGAGGATCCGGAACCGGAACTCTTCGCTCCCGTTTACCCCCCGGGTGACCACCCGGTTTTCCCGCACATCGCAGACTGCGGTCTTTGTTACAAAATCCGCCCCGGCATCGGCTGCCGATTCCGCGATCTCCCGGTCGAGGATCCCCCGGTCAACTACGTGTGCCTTGGGGACCTTTGCATCGATCTCAAGCACCCGGCCTGCACCGGAGATCACCCGCGCTCCCGTTACCGTATTCAGGATCGACCGCGGCCCGGTTTCGCATTCGGCAAAAGCGGCAAGCGAGAGAAGGCCTGCGCACTGGACCGGGTACCCGATCGTCCCCTGCTCCTCAATACAGAGCACGGACAGGCCGGCCTTTGCACATTCCCGGGCAGCAGAACTCCCAACCGGTCCTGCTCCGGCAACGATCACGTCATATACCGGGGACATGGTATCTCAAACCAAAAAAAAGAACGATGGGGGTTACTGGGGCGGCTTTTCATCCTGCGTTGTCGCGGGTGCAGTATCCTCTGCCGGGACCGTTTCCTCTTTGGCTTTTACCGGGAACTTGCAGGTCTTGAAGATAAGGACATGGGGGGGGACCGGCACATCTGCGTCTTTTTTTATGGAAAATCCCATGATGATTGCAAACAGCCCGAACACAAACGCGAATGTCCCGACAATAGTCATGATAAGGTAGGATGAGGCAGCGGGAACATACCAGACGAATATACCAAGCAAAACAAGGCTTGCTGCGATAACTCCTCCGACAAGGTAATACTTGCTCCGCGGACGGGAAAGGGCAAGGGAGATCCCGGAGTAAGCAGCATAGAACGCCAGCACGGCTATTGCGATGACAAAGAGCAGCGCGATGCTGTTGGGAAAGATTGTCGCCACGATACCTACGAGGAGGAGGCCGGCAGAGCAGATAAACCAGAAGAACGACTCTTCGGCGGGCGAGGTGATCGCAATTAAGACACAGAGGACAATGCCGGTGACAAGGATTATCCAGAATATTCCTAAAAAGAAAGCGAGCAGGGGGCCGGGCACGGTCAGCGCAAGGCCTCCGAATATGACACCTATCAACCCTTTCAGGAGGCAGGAGAGTTTCGCATCCATAGAATTACGTCACTGTCCTCGCGTTAATAGTTTCGCCCTGCCGTAAGCCAGAAGGAAACGGATTTCCCGGATCAAGGCTGCCGGTCCTTCCCGGGACAGTCCGTCGTTTTCCCCGGTCCTTCCACTCCCGTTTCGTCATGTTTATCTCCAACCTTGGCGATGTATTTCATCACGTGTTTGGCAGATACCCGCTGGACTATTCCACTACCGGCCCCGATATCACTATCAGGCTTTCCGATGCCGGCAGCCTCCTGAAGTACGAACGGGAATGCCGGGGCAGCCGTGAAGAGCGGTACCTGGGCAGGTCCTTTTCCGCGATCCATATCTACCCGGTTGAACCGGTCAACCTGCCGGAACCGCTCACCCAGTACCTGGAGATCGCGTTTCCCCCTGTGGTCCTGCCTCCCGGTGCAGAACAGACTGTTTACGTAAAGTTCCCGGTAGAGATCGGTGTGTTTCTCGAATCCGAAGGAAAGCAGTCCCCGCTCGATGTTTTCTCCCTTATGCCGGCTAAATTCTCCCTGTACGGGCTGCCAAGCTCCGGTGTGATCACGCGCCTGTACAAAAGCGATCTGTTTCCCGAGATCCCCAAAGTCGATCTGTTCCGCGAAGGGGTCATGGCCCTGACCCTGAAGAACTGCCGGACAGAGAACGCAAAAGTAAGCCGGGCGGTTTTTGACAGCAGCTCGATGTGCCTCTATTACGGCAGCCGGGTCGCGATGACGGCAACCCTCGAAGTCTTCTCGGAATACCTTGCCCGCACCTCGTTTACCGATACAGCCCCGCCGGACTGCCCGAACCGGGCCATCGACCTGTACCGGACGAGTTCGTTTGCGCTTACCAGTACGAAAGGCTATTTCATGGAGGCGGGCACGAGTTGAGCATAACCGATATCTTTAGCCTGGCCCTGTCGAACCTGACCGGCGCCGAATCCGAGGTTACCTCGGAAAAGGATTTCTTTGCAACGATAAGCCCGCGCGATGTCCTCTTCTTTGTTATCGGGATCGTCATCGCTTATGTCCTCGGCCTCATAATCAGCCACCATCTCCGGATGCGCATGAGCCACCGGCTCAAAAAAGACCAGCTGGACATCCTGACCGGGTTTATCCGGGTCATCCTCATCATTATCGCGGTGGGTATCTCCCTGCCGGGCCTTCTCGACTTAAGCGTCACCATCATCATCATCTGTATCGCCGGCGTAATCGCGATCATCGCCCTTTCCAGCCAGAAGGTGATCTCGAACATGGTGGCAGGCATCGCGCTCCTGTACGAGAGCCCGTTTGCCACGGGAGACTATATCAGCACCGGGGGTGTCGAGGGAACGGTCGTGGCGGTCCGGCTCTTCTCGGTCCGGATCCGTACCGGCGAGGGGGTCTACGTCCATATCCCCAACGACCAGATCTATTCGACGGCGGTTTCAAACGTCCACGCCAACGTTGCCCGTAGGTTCGAGTACCGGGTAGGGATCCGCTACCAGGACGATACCAACCAGGCCATCGCCATCGTCCGGCAGCTCCTGGAGGAGAACCCGTATGTCCTTGAAAACCCGGCGCCGGCGGTCTATGTCAGCGATATCTCTGCGGACAGCGTTGTCCTTTCGATCCGGGCGTGGTTCCCCTCGAACTGGCAGCTCACCAAAGACGATATCTCCCGGACCACGGCAATCCTCCCGAACGTCAAGGATGCTCTCGAAGCAGCGGGGATCGAGATGCCCTATGCCCAGCGGGTGGTCTGGTTTGCAAACCAGCCCGGTCACGACGAGAGTACGGCATCCAAAAAAAGATAAAAATAAAAAAAGTCAGAGCCGTTTAAAATCGAAAAAATTGATCCCGAGGAACCGCTCCATCAGGTAGAGGATGCCAAAAAAGAGTGCCGCATAGAGCACGAAACTGATAAGGAATTCCACCCACCCGGTGATCCCCGTATAGGACATGATGATATTCGAAACCGCGTTTGCTATGATAATGGCAACAAGGATGCCCAGGAAAAAAACAACCCATTTTTTGATGTCTGCTGTATCCATGCCAGTACCATGGGCATCCCCGGGTATTAAACCTCTCAAAAAAGCCTGTTTTTTAGATCCATGCGAAACGGTTATTGGCTTGCCGGATGGAGTATACGGATATGGATGAGGCAGAAGCCCCGGAGACCAGGAGTCCCTATCGCACGCTTTTCCTGCTGGCACTGGGGGGGATCGGTATTGTTGTTGTCCTTGTCTTTCTCCAGGGCATGACCGCCCAGCCCCGGGTACTGCAGGAAAGCCCGAACTGGACCCTTGCCTCCTGCCGCGATACCACCGGGATCCTCATCCCCGCGATCAATTCCGGCGAGGTCACCGCACAGTTCGGCCGCGACGGCAATATCACGGGTTTTTCCGGGTGCAACCGGTACGTTGCGGCATTCATAAAAAACAACGACCGGATCCGGATCACCTATCCCCTCCATACCGGGGAAACCTGTGACGATGCCGGTCTCATGCAGCAGGAGGCAGACTTCTACCGCAACCTTGCGGCGGCAGCTTCGGTAAGCACCGG
>JAQWDG010000060.1 GCA_028705545.1 Methanoregula sp.
AAAACAAAGCGACGCCCAGGTCGGAATTCGAATCCGAGTCGATTGCGTGACAGGCAATCATGATAGGCCGCTACACTACCTGGGCTCTTTTTTACAGTATATCCCGCCTCCCGGATTCGGACCGGGGACATCGCGGTAGCCGCGCAGTTGCCGAAACCGGCAAACCATACTACAGCCGCGCACTCTACCAGGCTGAGTTAAGGCGGGGCACTGCCTAATAAGATAGGGTCAGTTTCCTATTAAACATATCGTAAGAACGGCCTGTTTTCCGATGAAGAACCGGCAGGAAAAAGCGTGGTGCAGGGTTTCTTTAAATAATCCGGGCTCTTATGAATATCCATGGCTCGCAAGGATTTTGCGGGGGATCGTTTTCTTCACCGATAGCCGTGCGAAGAATGACGTGACCGTTTTTGATACGACACTCCGTGACGGGGAACAAACCCCGGGGATTGCCTTCACATTCGAACAAAAGATCGAGATTGCCCGTCAGCTTTCTGACATCGGCGTGCATACCATCGAGGCAGGGTTCCCTGCGTCGTCGGCCGCCGAGAAAGAGACCGTCGCCGCGATCAAAAAACTCGGGTTAACCGCGAACGTCTGCGGGCTCGCACGCTCGGTCAAAGCCGACGTCGATGCCTGTATCGACTGCGACGTGGACATGATCCACGTGTTCATCCCGACCTCGGACATCCAGCGGGAGAACACGATTAACAAGACCCGCGAGCAGGTGCTTTCGATCACCGGCGATATCGTCCGCTACGTCCGCGACCACGTGGACAAGTGCATGTTCTCGCCGATGGATGCTACCCGGACGGACGAGGACTACCTTGTCAAGGTCTGCCAGACGGCAGCCGAAGCCGGCGCCACGATCATCAACATCCCGGACACGGTCGGGGTCATCTCGCCGTCGGGGATGAAGAGGCTCATGGGCCGGCTCGCCCGCGAGGTCGACTGCCCGCTCGACGTCCACTGCCACAACGATTTCGGTCTTGCCGTGGCAAACACCATCGCCGCAGTCGAGGCCGGTGCCTCGCAGGTACAGGTGACGGTCAACGGACTTGGCGAGAGGGCCGGAAACGCAGACCTCGCCCAGACCGTGATGATCATGGAGTCGATCTACGGGATCCACACCGGGATCACAAAAGAGCGGCTCGTTGAGACCTCACGGCTTGTCTCCCGGTTCTCGGGGCTTGCCATCCCGCCCATCCAGCCGGTGGTCGGCGAGAACGTGTTCTCGCACGAGAGCGGCATCCACACGCAGGGCGTGTTGAAGTGCTCCGACACGTTCGAGCCCGGCATCATGACCCCCGAGATGGTGGGCCACCGCCGCAGGCTGACGCTGGGTAAGCACGTCGGGAGGCACGCGGTCCGGCAGATGCTCATCGATGCCCACATCGAGCCCGACGACACCCAGCTCGACATCATTGTCGAGAAGGTCAAGGCTATTGCAAGCAAGGGCAAGCGCGTTACCGAGGCGGACCTCTACGAGATTGCCGAGAGCGTCATGGGCATCCCGGCCGGGAAAAAGGTGCTCCAGCTCGAAGACATCGCTATCATGACCGGCAACCATGCCATTCCGACCGCAAGCGTCCGGGCGCAGGTAAACGGTACCGAGCACGTCTTTTCGAGCGTGGGTAACGGCCCGGTCGATGCTGCCTTAAAGGCAATCGTCGGGATCATCCCATCCCGGATCCAGCTGACCGAGTTCAACATCGAGGCGATCAGCGGCGGTTCGGACGCGATGTGCCATGTGACCATTGCCGTCGAGGACGAGCACGGGCACGTGTACGACGCGAGCGGGAGCGGGGACGATATCGTGCTCGCCTCGGTCGACGCCCTCGTGAACGCGATCAACCTCACAAGCAGGGATTAATTACTCCTTTTTTAACCCGGCAGACGTGCAGGAAGAAGCGGCAGATCCGCTTGAACACTACTACCGCATTAAAAACGCGGGCCCGGATACGCGGCCGCTACGGACGTGAGAAACCAACAAAAAAGTTATGCGGCATTCGGGGCGGTCTTGCCCTCGAGTGCGGACTTGATCTGGGTCTGGAGCTGCTCGAATTTCCCCTGCAGCATCTTCTCCTGCTTCTCTAAGGATTTCACCCGGAGTTCGAGGGTCTCGACCTTCTCGGTGAGCTTCGTGTTCACGTAGTCCTTCTTTTTCTGGACCATGATCGTCCCGATGCTCATATACAGGGGGGTGTCGTCAGTTGCATCGGCGATCTCTTCCTGCGCACGCTTGGCCTCCCGCACTGCCATTTCGTACTGTGTCTTCTGCTGAAGGATCGTCTGGAGCTGCTGCTGGATCTGCTGGAGCATCGCAAACTGGTTCTGGACTTTCGGGGAAATGTTCTGCATGATCTCGTCTTCCGTATCTGATTTCGCCTGCTACCGATAAAAATGATTCCAAAAACGCCCTGCCGCAGGAACCGGGCAGAAAATCAGGCTATATCCTGCATCTCGTCAGCCACGTTTACGAGACGGAGGAACATGTTGAGCGCCGCACGGAGGGCCGCAAGGTCCTCTGCCTCGACAACAAGGACGAGTGTATCTCCTTCCCGCCGAGAGTGGGTTCTGGACCGTGGGTTTACCTCCTCGGCAAGCTCCGGGAGGAGCGAGCAGTAGATCCGTTCTGCATGGGGGGTCGTAAAACGGAACTCGGCAGTATGGGGAAACACGGTACAGTCACTTCGTAACGGTACGTAGGAGAAAGGGGATATTAAAAATGAACGGCCGGGAAGAGCCCCCGGCACTATTACCTGGCCTTGAGCTCTTTTATCGCTGCGCCGCGTTCCTTGAAGAGGATGCGGTGGCCGCAGTAGGGGCAGCGGACGTTAACGTCGATCTCTACCTTCTGCTTGCACCGGGCGCACTTGTAGGTACTTGCCATGGACGATGAACCTGCCCTCTTACTGGCTCTTTCTCTGTGCGGCTGCTTCCGTCTCTATTGCCACTGCACTGTTTGTGCGGTCGATGGCGCGGAGCGCAACACGGAGGGCCGGGGTCTCGGGCTGGTATGCGCCGCCGGCAAACTTATAACCGCACTTCCGGCATTCCCAGATGCCGGTACCTGCACGGCGGACTGAAATATTATCGCACTTCGGGCAGCGGTGGGTTGCACGAGAGATCTTCTCCATCTCTGCGACTCGCTTCCTGACAAAACGTCCGTACCTGCAGCCGAAACGACCGGCACTGCCGGTGACTCTTCCTTTTGCTGAATTTTCCGAGCTTGCCATGATAAACTATCCACCAAATGGTCTTCCTATATTTGTCGTCACAATTAATATACTTGATTGAGAACCTTGACCTGTCCCTCGCCTTTGGAGAGCTTGTTGATCAGGTCGTAGAACTCGCCCTGGATACCGGCCGGGATCCGGACCACGCAGACCCAGGACCCGTCCTTCTGCCACTCGTCTTTTTCCATGGTGCTTGCCGAGGCGATGTCGCCATAGGCCCGCGCAGCAAAGTCGGGAGGGATCCTGATGGCGAGCCGGAGTTCCTCGAACCGGATCGGGAGGAGGGGACGCAGCGCCTTTACCGTCTCTTTTACCTGCTCGTCGACATGCTTGAAGGGGTCGATGTTCACCCGGGCCTCTTCCATTGCCATTTCGATCCGCTGTGGCGGGTGCGGGTGGCCGGTCTGGGGGTTGATCGCATTCCGGGCAATGAACGTGATGACCTGGCGGCGCTTCTCCTCAGTCATCTGCTTGCGCTGTTCGGCGGTGAGGTGGATCTCTCCCTTCTCGATGATCTTCTTTGCAACCGTTGCAAAATCGGTCGTGTGGAAGACCTTCATGAGGGACTCTTCCGAGGCGCGGGTGCCGCGCGACGAATTCCCGAAGATATCGAGAGCCGCGACTACGTCCTCCATGTTTAAGGTCTCGCCCTGCCGCACCCGGGCGGCAAGGTGAGGATCCACGAGGACTTCGAACTTTTCACCGTAGCTTTCGAGCCGTGCGACCACTGAGTTCTCTAACGAGATCATACGAGGTCACTGCTTGAACTTCTCGACGTACGATGCAACCTCTTCCTTTGGCATCTTCTTGAATGTCGCATCGTCCTTTCCGACGATACCGATCTCGACGGTAGTTGCATCGAACTTGCCCTCGGTTGCCGAGTGCAGGGCCTTAAGGCCCAGAAGGATGGCATCGCCGATGGCGAGATCCTGGGTGTATTCTTCCTCGAACACCTTCATTGCCGCGGGCCTGCCGATACCGATACCGGTCGCCTTGTACTCAAGGAGCGTGCCGGAGGGGTCGGTCTCAAAGAGCCGGCACTCGCCGTCGCTGACACCGGCGATCAAAAGCGCCGTGCCGTACGGGCGGATGCCGCCGTACTGGGTGAGGGTCTGCATATGGTCGCAGAGTTTTTTTGCCAGTGCCTCGACCTCGATCTGCTCGTCATAAGAGACCCGGTTTATCTGGCATTCGACCCGTGCACGGTCGACAAGGGCACGTGCATCGCCTACAAGGCCCGAGGATGCGACCCCGATGTGATCGTCGATCTTGAAGATCTTCTCGATCGAGGACGCTTCGAGCAGCTTTGAGCTGACGCGCTTGTCGACAATGAGCACGATCCCGTCCTTTGCCTTGATCCCTACCGCGGTCGTGCCGCGTTTTACTGCTTCCCGGGCATATTCCACCTGGTACAGTCTGCCGTCAGGTGAAAAAACGGTAATTGCCCGGTCATATCCCATCTGGTATTGTGGTTGCATGCAAAATCTCCAGATCTTCTGTTGTCAGATACAATCGGCGTGTATTTTTAAATCCCTTTTCTATCACATCAGCTTTATGCCCGCGCCGGGTCACGATCCCGACCGGAGCGCCACCGAACTGATATTCAGTTCCCGTGGAGACAGCGCCATCCGCGGCGGGGGATTCCGGTCCGGGCGGGAGGGGACTGACACCGTCAGAACCGGATAACTGGTCCGCAGCAGGAACCGGCACCTCATGCCATTTCTCCTGAAAAGCCGCAATCCGTTCGCGGAGGGACTCTAACGTCCCCGAGACGGCAAGGATCCGGAGGGCAACCGGTACCTCCCGGCAGGCGCCGAGCGTCGAGAGCGCGATCATCAGTTCCCGCTCGGTGCCCCGACGGCAGCGGAACAGGGCGCACCCGCTCTCGATCCCGATAACCGAGGGCTGCATTGCCGCGGCCACGAGATCGCCAAAGAGCGAGACGACTGCTTCATACATCGCGTAATAGAGGTCTTTTGGATCGACCTGCACGCCTTCAGGGTCGATCCGGGCGAGCACGTACCTCCTCTTCTCCCGGAGCGTTGGCGGCCGGACTGCCATTTTCAGATCACCCTCACAGGATTCTCTTCCGGCGCCGTAACCCGGGCGACACCGGCAAGCGCTGCCTGCACGCCGGTCTCGTCCATACCAAAGAGCGAACATAATCCCGTCATTTCGCGGACGGCCCGCATCCCGAGCACGGACCGGGCGGATGTTGAGATCGTGAGCGGAAACTCGAACCGGCGTTCGAGCACCATCACATCGAGATAGCGATGGATCGCTTTCTGCCGCTGGTGGCCCCGGCCAAAGATGACGGGCGCAAGGTCGATGTCGATGGCCGTGTTGTTGTCGGCTGCGATCTTTGCCGTCACATGGTCGAACGCATGCTTGTCGGCTGCATAAATTCCCCGCAGGATGTGGACGCCCCGTGTATTCGCAACGGTCCGGATAAACCCGTTATCGCCGGCCTGTACGGAGACGACCGTACCCGTGCCCCGGCACTTCTTTGCCCGGTTCTGGACATCCTTTGCGGGAAGGCCGCTCACGTATATCCCGGGGATCACATCGATACCGCAGACCGACTGCACCTGCGCATCGAGGGCTACGATGCTGTCAAAGCCAAGCGACCGTGCTTCGAGTGCGAGCCGGCTAACCGACGAATCACCGACAGGATACGGGACAACACAGGCATCGGTGATCTTCATGGAGATACCATTGCCATAAAAAAAGATAAGATTATTTGCCCTGGTTGGCGTTGGAGCGGATGCTCGGGCGGGTCTTCTCGGTCCCCTTGCCCCGGGTCCGCATGCCGCGGCCCTTGCGGCCGGCAGAGGTCTTGCCGCGCTCGGCACGGCCGCGGTGGGTGGGGTTTGCCATCCATGCGAGCTGCTTGTCGCTCGTGATCGACGGGTGGTGACCGTCAACGAGGATGACCTCGTAGTACTTCAGCTTGCCGTCCTGGCCTACCCAGTAGGAGTTGAGGACTTCCATGTTCGGGTAGCGGCGGGATGCACGCTCTTCTGCAATCCGCTGGATGCTCTTTCCTGCGGTGAGCTTGTTCTTGCCCATGCGTGCTGACCGGCGGGCCCGGACGTACCGGGATGCACGGCGGCCGCCGCGGCGCACCTGGACGCGGACAACTGCAATGCCCTGCTTGGCCTTGTAGCCGAGCGAGCGGGCGCGGTCGATACGGGTCGGGTGTTCGATACGGACAACGCTGCCTTCGCGGCGCCATACCTGCATCCGGTCCCAGAGCAGTGCTTTTACGTCGGACTTGTCAGGTCTTGCCCATGCTTCCCTGACATATGCATACATCGATTTTACCATGTGTTATAACACCTCAAGGTTCGGCCCAAGTAAGGGCTACATTCCTTTGTAACGGGACGAATCCCGCGGTTCTATAGAATTGGATGGAGGAGGTAATAAAGGGAGGGGACGGTTTCATTCCATTCATGGACACCGGTGACCGGCAAGAATGACTCGTTAACTCATCCCCGGTTACGGTGTGTCTACGGTCCCGCTTTTCCCATGGGGGACATCCTTAAGGATAAATTCCCGGGATGCATTCAGGCAATCGGACTGAATCCGGTATCTTCCCGGAACCCATTCCGTGGTGATAAGGTGGAATACCAGGGTCCGTTGGCCAGCCCCCATATAGGACGGTTCCCGATTGGAGACACTGCAGAGCTGGGTAGGTCTGGGAGGAGAATACGCATTGACAGATCGCGGCAGTTCTTCCCAGTAACTCCCATTCTTCCAGAAAAAGATCCGGCATTCTGAAAAATCACCAATGCACGAAACAGTATCCGTGCCGTCGTTTACCAGGTAGAACTCAATGATCTCTCCCTGATTATAGACATCTGAGTCCATCCTGATTCGTTCCGGGTGACTGCTATTCTGTTGCGCAATCGTTGTCGTGTACAAAACCTTTGATGGGGGTGTCAGGGTAACAACCGGGGAAGGAATGTTAACCGGAACCGTGGCAGTCACCGTCACGTTCTCCAGAACTGAATCTGTTGTGCATCCTGCAGCAAACAAGATTCCTGTAAGAATTATCAAGAGAGATAATATGGCATTTACCGATGCGTTTCTCCGGAAAAGACGAACGGGATACGCCATACAAACAAGTGATAATCGGATTGGATCGGCAAATAGTTTCTGAAATTATATTGATGAGCATATCCCCGAAAAGAGATGCCTGTGCCCGTCCCTGAAGAGACGCCCCCGCGGCGGCTCAATTACCGCACAGATTAGATCTCGGTAATGGGTAGCGCAAAACCCGACGAGGCGTTTTGCGCGTAGGAAATCGTTACGGGGGTGCCCAGCGGCGGGGCGAAGCCCCAAGAGCGTTATATATCTCTGGGAGAGATCTGTCACTCCCCCTTCTTCTTCTCCACTACGCAAATCTCCTCAATCCGGGTAACCGGGTACTGACCGTGCTCGTCCTTTTCCGCGGACTTGACCATGTCCCAGACGGTAAGGAGCGCAACCGAAACACCGGTCAGAGCCTCCATCTCGACCCCGGTCTTGCCGGTCGATTTCGTGGTAACAGTCGCCTCGATATACCCGTCGCCCTCGGCAAAGTCCACGGTGATGGCCCCAAGCAGGATCGTGTGGCACATCGGGATGATCCGGGGCGTATCCTTGACCGCGATGGTGGCGGCGACCCGGGCCGTGGCAAGCACGTTCCCTTTAATGACCGTCCCCTCGCGGATCGCAGCAAGCGTTGCGGGGCGCAGGTAGATCCGCCCCTTTGCCACTGCCTCGCGCACCACGTCCTTTTTCGCGCTGATATCCACCATCTGTGCCCTGCCGTCGGAAATATGGGTAAATTCCACCATGTTACGATTCTCTCCTGTACAATTCTTCCGGGATATGGTGCACGAGATCGGATGCAAGCATCCCCTCCCCTTTTACTGCTGCCACCCGTTCCCCGGCTTTACCGGTTACATATGCTGCAATGCATGCCGCCTCGAACGCCGGCAGGTGACAGAGGAGTGCTCCCGTAACCCCTGCAAGCACATCCCCGGTGCCGCCAACGCTCATGGCCGGGTCGCCGGTCCGGTTGAACCGGACCCGGGCACCATCGGTAATCACGTCCACCGGTCCCTTGAGGAGGATGGTTGCGCCAAGCTCTTTTGCCGCCGCCCGGGCAGCATGTGCCCTCCCGCAGGCATCGGCCGCATCGGCAGGAAGCCGGTGTCCGCCCGCGATCCGGGCAAACTCCCCGACATGGGGGGTGTATACGGTCTCTTGTGCAGCCTTCAGGAGGGGGAGCCTGAGGGCGTCTGCATCGAAAACCGCCCTTCTGCAGTGCGGGGCCACTGCACGGATTACCGCGTGGCTTTCCGTGCCAAGACCATTCCCGCAGACCACCACGTCCGCTTTTTCTGCGAGCGCAATGAGCCGTTCTGTGTGCTCCTCCCCGATCCGGTCCCCTTCCAGACGCTCGTAAATGAGGTCCGGCACCGGTTCGAAAACCGGCGATGCGATCCTGACAATATCCGCCCCTGCCCGGAGCGCCCCGAGGCCGGCGAGATATGGTGCGCCCTGGTATGGCCCGCCACCGATCACCAGCACCTTTCCCCCGTCTCCCTTGTGCCGGGTGTGCTTTCGGGCGGGGATAAGGGTGAGGTCCCCGGGTCCGGTGCAGATCTCCGCCTCGATCGGGATACCGATATCGATAATTTCCGATCTTTCCGCCTTCGGGCGGTGGAAGGCGCAGATCCGGTCGGCCCGCATACCCGGTGAGGGAATATCTGCCGCCACAATTTTTGCCTGCGATGC
>JAQWDG010000003.1:0-15162 GCA_028705545.1 Methanoregula sp.
ATAGCCGGGGATCGAACCCGGGTTAGAAGCTTGGGAAGCTCCTGTCCTGCCGCTAGACTACTATCGCGAAAAATCCTTTCTGCTCTATGATATTGCCTTATTTCGGTGATAAATATAGTGTTGGTTTAGGGTCCGTTCAGGTTTATCGGGTGTGGATCTATTGCAGGGGAAGATATTTTTAAAAACGACGGTGCCGCATATATATGTACATATCGCCAGTGCGGGATAGTATCTGGCGATTAGTTCCCCATAGGGGAAAACATATGCCGTCCCTTTGGGAAAAAAGGAGTGCCTTTTATGCATGCTGCAAAAATTATCCTCGTATCGATGCTGGTACTGCTGTTGTTTCTCTTTACCTGCCCGGTCCTAGCAGACAGCGGGGACCAGAAGACCCTGTACCAGACCAGCTTTGCGACAAATCCCCGGTGGACCACGAACAATCCTTCTGTCGATTATTGGGATTCGTCAAAAGAGATGTACCATTTCAGTATAGCACCCGGGACGGGAAATTACGCATATTCCCCATCTATCGATTATGAAAAGGGACCATTCACCCTCGATTACGATGTCACGCTGGAATCAGTAGACGAGAGCACGACCTTCCGCCTGGGCTTTTCGGGAACGGAGATGGATATCGGCAAGGGCCCGAACGTGATCACCGCTTTTGGCAATGCAAAATACGGGCAGATCATGACCCTTCGGCTCATCACCCCGAGTGCGAAGTTCATGGAAGTAACCAGCGATACGTCATCGTATGGCGGACCTACGGTCAAGTACGAACTCAACACGCCCTACCATGTAAGGTTAGTATATAACGATGATTCCGAGGTCCTGACCATGACCGTTACCAATAAGGCAACGGGAACAATGCTCTGGAGTTATTTCCTCTCCACCCGCGAACCGCTGAAAAACATGAACCGTATCTATATCGGGTCTGTCGGCGACTACGGTGACGGCGCGACCAGTAAGTTTGCAACCGGCTGGATCGACAATGTCCAGCTCACCACAACAACGTCGGCATCGGTATCCGGGACAACGACACCGGTTACTTCCCCGCCCACGACCCAGCCGACCTTTTCCCTGAAACCGACCACAAAGACAACAACGTATGTCCCGCTGACTTCCATCCCGACACCGGCAAAGAAATCCCCGGGCTTTGGAGGCATTGCCATTGCAGGACTGGCATTTGCTGGTGCATGGGTGGTACTCCGACAGGATAGTCGGAAACAATAACCTGCCGGGTTCCTTTCCTTTCTCTTTTTTCCCTTTGTTTGCCTGGAGGCAACTTCTGGGTACCTGTTGTCAGAATTAATAATCCTCTGATGCAGCGCTATCCGCCCAATACCAAAACGAGCATTTTTCAAAGGTACCTAAAAAAGTGAAATGTATGGGGCACAATCGTGCCTGTATGAAGCCTGGAGGTCTGTAATATCTGTTTTCTGGTGCGCGAGGCAAAACCCCGTTTTTTAAACAGGGATGTGGCTGCAATATGTCTCACTTGCACCCGGCAAGTGTGCAATTTTAGCCCGTTGTACGGGTCAGGGCGCAGGAGACAGGTTCAATCGTTCGTACGGATGCGTGGCATTGCCGGAGAAAACCGTGGGCGGGAGACTGCCTGCCGTGCAGTCTCCGGAGCCCGTTCCCGCGTCAGCGGTATCAGTCACCACTTCACCAAAGGCGACCGTACCGGTATCCGCGGCACCTGCAGGATGTACCAGGAGACCGATCGTAATCAGGAGCAGTGCGGTTCCCATCATGATCTTTCCTGTATCCATTCGGGCATCTCCGGTTTTGTTCTCTCATGGGTCGGTGACACACCGGTTTTTCCGGTATCACCTGATCTGAATGTTTTATGCAATGGCACATATATTGGCCCCATGATGCGGGTTAGTGCATTGAACTTTCGGGTTACATACATCTCCCGATCGGTTGCATCTCATATCCATCGGGATTATCGTGGATAGGGTTATGATACGACAAAGCGACGTATACGTACGTGAATGCCTATGGACCCGGCAGATAAATCTCCCACGATCGTTGTCGAGGATACTGCTGAATCTCTCGATGAACTATCAGAATACCTTGACGTGCTTTCGAGCAGCGCACGGCTCAGGATCGTCAAGTTTTTGGAAAAAAAGCCCCGCGATGCCCGGGCGATCTCAAACGAGATCGAAACCAGTTATGAAAACACAAAAAAGCATCTCGACAAGCTCATGAGTATCGGGGTGATAAAAAAAGAGGCCGGCCTCGGATCCCCGACCTCAAAAGGTATCCACCCGGTCTGGCAGTATTCCCTTATTCCCGGCGGACTGGAATCCATTATCCGGAATCTCGGCCTGTTCTCAAACACCCGGGTCCAGATCATCGGCGGCGAGATATCCCGCAGGCTTGCAGAGGTGAAAAACACCCTTTCGCAGGAAGTGCTCGGGAACGTGCCGGCGGCAATTGTCCTTGGCGGCCGTGACGACGGGAAGATCTTCCTTTTCCGGACCGACAGCCTCCGGGTAGGAAGGATCGATCCGGAGCGCCCAGCGGACGCTACCGGGGACTCCGATGTCGAGCTGTCCAGCACCTATACGGCCGTGACACGGATCAGCCGGCCCCACGGAAAATTTCTCCTCAAAAAAGGTGGATGGTTTTATGAAGACTCCGGGAGCACCGGCGGGACGGTCCTCAATAACGCACGGGTGGAAAAAAACGTGCCGACAGCCGTCCACGATGGCGATCTCCTGGAACTCGCAAAAGGGGCCGGAAGCGCACGGCTGCTGCTGATCATCCCTCAGGTCCCGTGAAGGGCACCCTTTCAGGGGAGGATAACCCGGCCCATTATACAGATATAAATAGGATAATGCCCCGTGATCCGGAATAGCGGTACCTGCTCCATGATTGTCTCACTTTTTTCTGCCCGGACATATCTTATGTTCTGCTGTGCAGGGCTGCTGGTGCTGTGTCTTGGTGTTCCCGTTCAGGGTGCAGAGTACACGGTCGCGCCATCGGGAGCGAGTTTTACCAGCATCCAGGACGCGGTCAGCTGGGCTTCACCGCTCGATACGGTCACGGTCTGGAGCGGTACGTATCCCGAGACCATAAAGATCTCAAAGAAAATCACCCTTGCCGGTGTCGATACCGGGGCCGGGGCGCCGGTAATCGATCCGGGAAGCCGTGGAGACGCAATCGAGATTGCAGCGGACGGATGTACGGTCAGGGGGTTTACTGTCAGGAACAGCGAGTCCGACGGGATCCTCATCACATCGAACGGGAATACGGTCGAAGATAATACGCTCGTGGGCAATGCCATCGGTATCGGGATCGCATCGGCAGGAAGCAACAAGGTCACGGGAAATTCTGTTTCGGACAGCCGCCAGGCGGGGATCTCGCTTAAAAATGCAAAAGACAACGTGATCGGGGAAAACCGGGTGATGAAGAATACCCTCGGGATCTCCATCGACGAACGGTCCGAAGGAAATACCATTGTCCTCAACACGTTCTCCAACACGGAGAATGTATTTTCCAAGGAGTCCGGTGCTGCCTGGGACACCTTGTCCAGCCAGTCGTACGTGTACCTGGGAAAAACCTCGGTAAGCCGGCTGGGGAACTACTGGAGCGATTACCATGGCACCGACCAGAACTCCGATGGGATTGGCGATACGACCTACACCGTTGGCCAGGGGGGAAACCGGGGCCAGGGAGGAATAAAGAACGAGGTGGACTCGTTCCCGCTCATGGACCCGGCCGAGTATTATACGCAGGTCACTCCCGTACCGGCAGTTTCGACAGCAGCGACCACGTTGGTTCCCTCCGGAACGGAGACGATTCCCCCCCGGCAAAGTGTTACGGCCGTGGTGACTGCATCCCCGGTCCAGACCACCGGGCCTGTTAGCAATATCCCTTCACGCAGTGACGACCGGGCCGCATATGCAGTTGCCATAGTTGCCGTCCTTGTTGTCATCGGGATTGTAGCAGTTTTCATTTTACGTTCATCGAACAAACACCGGTCCCGTTTTTCCAAAGTCCCGTCGTCCCCGGAGAAGACCGTTGCACGCCCGCCCGATCTGCAAAATGGGGAAGAACCGGAGGAGCCTGTTATGCCGGTCCGCCCGACCCATCCCCGGGAAAACGAGGCCGAACGGACGGTACCGGTGGCCCGGGAGACAGAAGTCGTCCCCGATGAGGAAACCGTCTTCCCCCCCATGACACCCAAGGCATATTTCCCCCCGGAACTCGAAGGGAAATACACGGATATACGGCATATCGGGCGCGGCGGCGTGGCCAACGTCTTTGCCGCCCACCGCAAATCGGACAACCGGCTGGTGGCAGTCAAGCTTCCCATCAGTTTCGACGAAGTAACCGGGAAGTGTTTCCTCAACGAGATCGCCGCATGGCAGACGCTCCGCCACCCCAATATCGTCGAAGTGCTGGAGGTAAACATCCTTCCCGTGCCGTATGTCGAGATGGAGTATGTGCCGGGGTCGCTGGAAGAGGTACCTAAACCTCTCCCCGTCTGGAAGGCCGTGCATATCGTCCACGGGATTGCAGACGGCCTTGCGTACGCCCATGCCCACGGGATCATCCACCGGGACATCAAGCCCCACAACATCCTCATGACCGGGGACTTCATCCCCAAGATCACCGACTGGGGAATGAGCAAGGTGATTGCGACAACCATGGAGAAATCGAGCGTTGCCGGGTTCTCCCTCTCGTATGCAGCGCCCGAGCAGGTATCTCCTGCCGAATTCGGGCGGACTGACGTGCGGACGGACATTTACCAGCTGGGCGCGCTCTTTTACGAGCTGGTGACCGGGTCGATACCATTCGGCGGCGAGAGTATTGTCGAGGTGGGCAATGCCATCGTGCGGGACGACCCAATCCCGCCGACCGAGTACAATCCTGAGGCAGAGGCGGTCGAGAAGATCATCTTAAGGTGCCTCGCGAAGAACCCGGCAGACCGGTACCAGACGGCAGACGAGCTGCTGGATGCCCTGTCCCGGTACCTTGACGAGGATGATTAAACTGGGGTGAAGAGAATGGCAGACGAAACCATATCCTGGGAACCGGCAACGTGCAGGCACTGCGAAGGGGCCGGCTGTACTTATTGCAACAAGACCGGAACCGTTCTCGTGCGGGCACCAAAGAAGATCTGCCCGGCCTGCGACGGCGACGGGTGCATCTACTGCGGGTTTACCGGCTGGGAACGGCCGAAAGGGAAATACGAATAACCCGCGCTCACCGGAACGATCCCTCGATTTTATGCGGGAGCACGCATTCTTCGAAGCGTTTGAGGAAGTACCGGTCGGTCATGCCGGCGAGGTAGTCCCGGACAAGGCCAGCCGGTGCCGTTGATGCCACATACTCCCGGTTTACCCACGGCAGATCGATGAACTCGGCAAATATCCGGGAAGTACGGCGGCCGGAGGTGACGTCTTCGAGATACCGGTAAAAAAGGGTCCGGTACATGGTTTTTATCTTTTCCTGTTCTGCCGTGAGTTTCGGGTTGTTGTAGATCTGTCTCCGGGAGAATGCCCGGAGCGCCACGAGCGCCCGTTCGGTGTCAGGGCTGTAGGAGATATACGCACCGTTTTCTGCATCGGAGTGATCGATGAGGTCATGGATGAGGGTGTCGATGATAATGCGGTTATCCGACCCGAGGATCTCCCTGCAATCCCTGGGGATATCGTCAGGGCCGGCGATCAGGCCGACCTCTTCTGCGTCCTGGAGGTCGCGGCCGATATAGGCAATCGTATCGGCGAATTTCACCACACAGCCTTCGAGCGTCATCGGCGGATCCATCCGGCTTTTTTGTGCATACCCGGCAACTTTCCGGTCGAATGCCTCCCAGTCCGGGCAAGGTACGGGAGAGATCCTTACATCGTCGCTCTCGCCATTATGGCAGAGGATCCCGTCCAGCACCTGCATGGTCAGGTCCTGGTCCTCGATCTGGTCCAGGAAGCGGATGCTCTGGACATTGTGTGAGAACTTCCCGATCCCGTGCTCTTCACAGAGGGCCGAGAGGCAGCTCTCCCCGAAATGACCGTACGGGATGTGGCCGATGTCGTGCCCGAGCGCAATTGCCTCGATCAGGTCTTCGTTGAGCCGCAGGGAACGGCCGATGGTCCGGGCGATCTTCGAGACCAGCTGGACGTGGATCACCCGGTGGGTGATGTGATCGTTTTCTACCAGGTAGAATACCTGAGTCTTGTCGATATACCGGGTATAGGCCCGGGTATGGATGATGCGGTCCGCGTCCCGGGAAAACGGTGTCCGTATATCTTCGGGCTTCCGGTTTTGCCTCCGCACCGCCCGGGTGCTCCGGGTCGCATGGATCGAGAAGAGCGCCTCCCGTTCCTCTGTGTAGCGGTGTATCCGCGCTTCGCTCTTGGAAAGAGATCCCGTGGAGTTCACGACTGTATCCATATCTCATCTCATTTTACGAGCAGGATGGTTTTAATGCTGCCGCGATACCGGAGAGTCAGGTAAAAAGGAAAACCGATCGCCGGTACGATCAACCCCGGGAACCCGGTGGATGTGCGGCCCAGACCAAACCGAGTATCCCCGGGGAGGTTCCCGGAGAATCAGCGGGTGCAGATAGCCACCGTCTCGCCGTACTGGATCATATGGCCGTCCATTGCCGCCACCAGGCTGTGTTTGTCAGAACCCGGGGGAAGATCGAGAAGGATATCGAGAACGTACACCCTGAACTGGTAACGGTGGGTCTCTCCCGGTGGCGGCTGCGGGCCGGTGTATCCGACGATCCCATAGTCCGTTATTCCCTGTACTGCCGCTGTTGGCACGGAAACGGTACCTTGTTTCGGGATCCCGTCCGGGATCACCGGGTCGGGCGGCAGGTTCCAGACGATCCACGGGGTAAACGAGCAGCAGGACTTGATAAACGGGTTAAAGACCATAACGGCAACCGATGCGGCATTCGCATCCAGATCTTTTAAGGTAATACGGGGCGACCGGTTTCCCCCGTCGGCCGTATAATCAAAAGGAAATTCAAGAAATCCCAGGGTGACTGAAAGCGGTTTCATCGGTTTTATCTGTGCGGTGCAGTTAAAAATACCTGCTTTTCCCTGTTTTTTTGGAAGAGGGTGGACCCTGTCGGAGCCCGGGATCCGGTTCTCCTTCATTTTGTTAGTACTTTTTGGTCTGTAGAAAACCATAAGTAACATCCTGAATTTTATTGCGAGGGGACCACGGGTGCTCGCCCCGTGGAGCAAACCCGTGCACGGGAAGCACAATTGGAAAATCTTTATTCGGCAGGGGGGTCAAGGGGGCGTCGTCCTCTTGGGCTGCCTCCACCTCTGGGGGAGAGAGGGGGTCATCCTCGCAAATACGGTTTGGTTCAGGGAAAATGATTTCTACAGAGCATATTTTTTAGTAAAACCGTGCAGCTCCGGGAACATCAGTGTCATAGGGTACTATCTCCACATCTTTATTGTCTTACAGGAAAAACCTACTAAGACCCAAAGATGACCGACTGATATGCTCGAAACGAGGTCTGGGGGTTACTACCATGGCAAAGAAAACACAAGAAAAAATCCCACAAACACCCACGAAGGAAACCTGCTCCCACGAATGCTCAAGCTGTGCATCTTCCGGGAACTGTTCCGATGCAAAACCCGGCCTTCCCCCGAAGGCAAACATCGATGTACGTCACGTTATCCTCGTCCTCTCCGGCAAGGGCGGCGTCGGCAAGTCAACAGTATCGGTCAACCTTGCCTATGCGCTCTCAAGCCACGGGTACAACGTCGGCCTGCTGGACCTCGATATCCACGGCCCCAATATCCCCAAGATGCTGGGCCTTGAGGACCAGAAGCTCGGGACAATGGGAAACAAGATTGTCCCGGTCAAGGTCACGGGTTCCCTTGCGGTCATCTCCATGGCATTCCTGCTCCCGGACACGAGCACCCCTATTATCTGGCGCGGGCCTATGAAGATGGCGGCGATCAACCAGTTCCTTGCCGAAGTTGCCTGGGGATCCCTCGATTACCTTGTCGTTGACCTGCCCCCGGGAACCGGGGACGAGGCCCTTACGATCGCACAGCTTGCCCCCAACGTGCGGGGAGCGGTGATCGTAACCACGCCGCAGGACGTCGCTACCCTCGATTCCAGAAAGGCGATCAAGTTTGTCGAGAAACTGGGCCTCCCGGTGATCGGTATTATCGAGAACATGAGCGGAATGATCTGCCCCCACTGCGGCCAGGAGATCGATCTCTTCGGCAAAGGCGGCGGAAAGAAGATCGCCGAGGAGTTCTCGGTGCCCTTCCTTGGCGCCATCCCGATCGACATAGAGATGCGCAAGGCCGGTGACGAGGGAAGGCCCTTTATCATCCGGCGCGGGGACAGCCCGACATGGGAGAGCGTCGACAAGGTCATGGAAGCCCTTGTCAGGGTTGTCGAGGGCTAACCAGCATGGATTACATGCGGATACTGTGCGGGAAATCCGAACCCCTCGCCCTGTACGAACCGGTGATCGCCTGCCTCGAACAGCCGCAGGCATTCCCCGATCTTCTTGAACCGATCTACCGTGACGCCATGAAACTGGACGACGAGACCCTCGACCGGTTCCGTTTTGCCCTCCTGCGGCTCCAGCTTTATGCCGATGTCCACCGGAACGAGGATATGGAAAAAGCGATGCATATCCGGTACGTTGCCCAGGTTCTGGAGAAGGTCATTTTCGGGACGCTCGTGATGGAACCGCCGGAGCCTGAGGCCAGTTAAACCCACCGGTTCTCTTTGAACCACAAAGGTATTATCGGGCTGGTATGCAAGGATGATACCTATATCTTCCCTCCCGGTCCATAGATAATCCAGTAAAATACCGGAAAAATGCCGCCGTTAACGGCGGGTCCTATTAAAAAAACGCCTGTGGAAATATCCCATAAACCCCAATACGGAGATAACGATGTCATCACGCATGCACGCACCGCACACGACCTGCCCTGGCTGCCAGGAAGAGGTCTTCCTCGACGAGCTTGTCGGAGGGAAATGCCCGCTGTGCGGGTGCTCGCTTGAGGAATTTGACGAAGAGGTTGGCGAGTACGAGGGCATCCTCGACCGGTCCGATCTCTCGTGGCTGATCTTCAATTATTTTGTCTTCAAGAAATTCGTCGAGCTCGGCGTTCCGCCCTCGCAGATCATGGAGTTCGTCACCAACTACGAGCAGAATGCCGATAAGCCTCCTGCGGAGTGGACAAAGACTGAATTCCAGCTCGAACTACCCATGGGCCTGCTGGACCGGATCCGGCCCAAGCGCTGCGCGAAATGCCACCGCCCCTTTATTTTTGGCGGGAAAAAGCAGATCAGCGGCGATATGCGCCACACCTCCGTTCGCGTCGGGTATCTCTGCGACCGGTGTTAAATTTCCTTTTTTGTTTTTCCTTTGCCAAGACACAACCCGGTTTTAAAATTGGTCTCGGACCGGTTTTTCTTTTCCCGAGCTTCCGCAGTGCTGCATTATCTCATTTTCGCAGGGAGACTATCATGATGATCCCGATAATGATGAGGGCGGCAAAGCTGATGATGAGGGGAAGGATGAGACTATAGAAATCTCCTGTGGCAACGGGCAGTTCGGGCAGCACCGGAATAGTCGGGGAACCTGCGATCCGGTATTCGAGGATGGTGAGCCGGGCTGAGGATTCACCGATCGTGGTATATTTTTGCTGCCCGACCGTTACGTTATATTCTCCTGCCGCTAGACCCGGTGCATCAAGCGAGTAGGTCCACTGGTTTGTATTGGTACCTTCTTCGACCGGAATACTCCGTGACGTGACGAGTGTCCGGTCCGTTGCATTCCGGATCTCCACCGTGAGGTCGTTCTCCGGCCCCATGTTGGTGGTACCGGTGATAAGGATTGATTCCCCGGTAGTCTGGTCCGGTAGTTTCATGCCATTGGAGGGATTTGCCCGGTTAAACCGTACAGAGGGATCTTCGACAGAGAAGTAATACGGGGTAAATATATCGTCGGTACCGGAAAGCGACGATGCATTCAGGATTGCACCGGCGACCGGGCCGATGTCCGCCTTAAACGAGGATTTGTCGCCGAGATTCGTGAGCACTTTTCCCTGGTCGGCAACGCGGATCCCGTCGCTCCAGAGCAGGGGTGTAATCTCGAAATTCCTGTCAGCCCCGGGGTCCTGGATGATGAAGGCATATTGTCCGGTAGAAAAACGGTTGGTCTCATCGGGTTTTATCGTGAAGATGAAGTTCCCTTTTTTATCCGGCGCGGTGGTAAGGAGGTTAAAATAGTTCCTGCCAACGATCCAGAGGGCCATGGTACCGTTTGCTGCATCAGTCCCGGTGATGTTCACGGTGTCGGCCTTTACGATAGTCTGCGGTCCGCTCGTTACTGCTGTAACCTTAGCGGTAACCGGCAGGCTCACGCAGGCGGCAAGGAGAACAACCAGAAGGACGAGGGCGTAAGATTTCATAGGCACCGTTTCGGGAACAATGTACTGATAGTACCTCTGTTTTTGCGTTCTTAAGTTAATAGGGAGTGGTATTCTCCCATAATTTTAATGTCTTTCGTGTTCTGGCCCCGGGTCAGACATAGATGGTGAATGTTTTGCATTCCCTCTTTGCCGCTGTTGCCCTTGCAAACCGGTTCCGTAGGAATCGGAAGACAAAATGGATGCGGGCGATCTCACCTGACAACTCGTGACTTTCGGTACCCGGTCAGTAGGTCCGGCCGACAAGCGTTGCCTTGCCCGGTTTCCCACAAATCACACAGGGGCCATCGCTTTCCTGAACATAGGGGGATCGCACGTTCGTCCCGAGGATGCTCGAGTTTGCCTGCTCTTCGATCTTATCCCCGCAGGCCCGGTCCTGACACCAGTGGACAACAGCGACTTTGCCATCGTTGAGCGCCCCGTTGAGCTGCTCCATAGAAGCAACGCTGCACAGGTGCTCCTTCATCCCGTCTTCCGCCTTTGCCCGGAGCGCATCGGCAACCTCGGCAAGGACCCGGGTCGTGTCTTCGGCAGCATTTGCGAGGCGGATTGAGGTCTTCTCCCCGGTCCTTTTTACCGCCATGGCTTTCCCGGCATCGAGATCTCTTGGCCCCAGTTCGAGCCGGAGGGGAACGCCGCGGAGCTCCCACCAGTAATATTTTGCCCCGGGCCGCATGTCGCGGGTATCGAGTTTCACCCTGAAGCCTGAAGATTCGAGATCGGATTTGAGCTTATCTGCCGCTGCCAGCACATCGTCGCGTCGTTTCCCGATCGTGATCGGCACGATCACGGCCTGGAGCGTGGCAACCGCCGGGGGCAGGACAAGGCCCTTGTCGTCCCCGTGGACGGAAATAAGGGCTGCGATGCAGCGCTCCGAAATACCGTAACAGGTCTGGTATGCGATCTGCTGCTCCCCGTTCTTGTCCTCATACTGGATCGAGAAGGTACGCGAGAAGTGGTCGCCGAGGTGGTGCACCGTCCCGATCTGGAGAGTCCTGCCGTTGGGCATGATCGTATCGATAGCGATCGTGTAGTCCGCACCCGGGAACTTGTCCCAGTCGGGGCGCTTCGAGATGACGATCGGGATGCAGAGGCTCTTGTAGAACTCCTGCGAGAGCGCAATCTCCGACTCCACCTGCGCCTCCGCCTCGTCCCAGGTCGCATGCACCGTGTGGGACTCCATAAAGGAGGTGATCTCCCGGAGCCGGATGAGCGGCCGGGTCTGCTTGGTCTCGTACCGGAAGGTATTCACTACCTGGTAGATCTTCAGGGGGAGATCGGCGTGGGAACGGACCCAGAGCGCAAACATCGGGTAGATAGCCGTCTCGCTCGTGGGCCGCAGCGCGAGCTTCACGTCAAGGGGAGTCGTGCCGCCGTGGGTCACCCAGTAGACCTCGTCCTCGAAGCCCTTGATGTGCTCGGCCTCCTTCATGAACTCCTGCTCGGGGATAAGGAGCGGGAAAAGGGCTTCCTTGTGGTCCCGGTCGAGCAGCTGCCGCAGGCGGTCGTACACGAAGCGGCGGATCGCAAACCCGTACGGGTACCAGACATAGAGCCCCTTTACCGGGTAGCGGACATCCATGATCTCCGCACGCCACAGAAGTTCGTTATACCATTCGGAAAAATCCTGCTTTTTGGGCAGGGCGCCTGCGTCCTCTTCCATGTACAGCCTCAGTTTTTACGCTACCAAATGTATGACTGCCGGCGTAATAAAAGCCTCGACAAGCGCTGCGACGGAGATAAGCGGGAGTACATACAGGAGGAAGAGCCGGGCATATTTTCCGGCATCTTCTGCCGTATCGCCCGCACCGTACCATTCGGCGATAAGCGACTGCGCCATACAGAAGCCGAGTGCCCCTGCAATGATAAACGCCGGGATCTCGAAGATGCCGTGGGGCAGCAGGGCGGCCGCGATAAATGCCGCCGAATGGCCCTGGCTCACGATCTCGGTGACCGATCCGATCACAAGCCCGTTCAGGCCCAGGATAAAGAGGGTGAGGATCCCAAACGATGCCCCTCCCAAAAAGAGCATGATGCAGGCTTCGAGGTTGTTTGCGAGGAGCTTCACGAACATGTCGGCGGGGTCTCCCACCGTGATCTGGCCGGCCACCTCTTTCTGGAAGACTTCCATGAGCTGTTCGCCAATCGCGGGCGTATGGGCCGTGCCGACCCAGCCGATGAGCATCGCCACGATAAAGAGGAGGATGGTGACGACAAGGGCGTTTTTTACGGGAAGGACCCGGCGGAGCGGGATTTCAGTCTCAGACATAGAGGACCATCCGGACCATGTCCCGGATACCCGGTGCGAGGCCGACAACGATCATCGCAAGGAGCACGAGGTGCCAGAACGCCTGGTTTGCCTCTTTCCTGTACAGCTGCATGATATAGATCGCCGGGAAGAGCACCACGAGTTTTAAAGGAAACATCACAAATGCAGTCCCGGTCATCTCGATAAGGTTCGAGCCGACCACGTGCTGTTCGATATAGTGGACGGCCGGGTGGAAGGTGAGGCCGTAGCTCGTGGCACTGGCATCGAGCATCTGCCCGAAGATCAGGGCAAGGAAGAGCGGGTCGTTCACGTACTCCCATTTCAGGAGGTAGCGCATACAGGCCCAGACGAGTACGCCCGCCGTTACCGCCATCAGCGGGATAATCCCGAGAATATAGAGATCGATATGGCCGTGCACCATTCCCCACGAGAAGAGGATAAGCGAGACCACGAGGACCGCCATGCAGCCGGCCAGGGCATAGAACGACAAAAAGTTCTGTATCAGGCCGTTTTTTTTCAGCGTCCCTCCGATAAAGATCATGGCAAGGACAAAGAAGAAGAGCAAAAAGTAGATCGGCGGCGTGACGATCAGGTACTGCCAGTCGCCGGTGACCATGCCTGCGTCCTGAATGACTCTCAGCACACCCCCGAGGACAACATAGGGAAGGGTGGCGAGGATGAACGCCGAATCGAGTTTTATGCCCCTTTGGGAAAGCCACTCTGAGTTCGAGAACCAGCGGTAGAGCAGGTACACGCCGATGATAAGGATGATTGCATAGGTGATTGTCTCGACAATATTATAGGGTTCGCCGTACTTGACGGGATCGATGTAATATTTGTATATGAAATCACTAATCATTCATAATCCGGATGAGCCCAGATGCAATAAAAGTACTCAAAGAGAAGGTCTTTGACAAGTCGAAGTGGATGCAGCTGCCCAGGGACGTTGTGATCGGCCACGACGTGCTCGGGCAGGTAGTCCCGGTCTGTGAAGACTTAAAGCTGGGCAAATCCGCATTTCTGATCTCCGGGAAAAGCACGATGGAACGGGCGGGCAGGGCCGTGCAGGAGTACCTTTCCCGTTCAGGGAGTGTACAGGTTTTTATCGCGGAGGAGATCAGCCCGGCAATAATAAAAGAGGCGGAGGAGGCCGCACAGGGTGCCGATTTCGTTGTCGGCGTCGGCGGCGGCCGGGTGATCGATACCGCAAAGATCGTGTCGTACAACCTCGACCGCCAGTTTATTTCCGTCCCGACCGCAGCGTCCCACGACGGGATCGCCTCGGCCCGGGCCTCGGTCCCGACAAGCGAAGGCAATGTCTCCTTAGAAGCCCACCCGCCGGCTGCGATCATCGCCGATACCGGGGTTATTGCTTTGGCACCCCACCGGCTCCTCGCTGCCGGCTGTGCCGATGTAATCTCCAATTATACCGCGATCCTCGACTGGGAGCTCGCGCACCGGATCAGGGGCGAGCCGATGAGCGAGTACGCGATCGCTCTCTCGAAGATGACCGCCGAGATCCTCGTGAAAAACGCCGATATCATCAAACCCCACCAGGAGGAGTCGGCGTGGTTTGTGACAAAGGCGCTCGTCTCAAGCGGCGTTGCAATGAGCATTGCCGGCTCGTCCCGCCCGGCAAGCGGCGGGGAGCACAAATTTTCGCACGCCCTTGACCTGATCGCCCCGGGTAAGGCCCTGCATGGCGAGAGCTGCGGGATCGGCACTATCATCTCGATGTACCTGCACGGCGGCGACTGGCGGGGGATCCGCACCTCCCTAAAAAAGATCGGCGCCCCGACGACCCCGGCCGATCTCGGGATCAGCGACGAGATCGCAGTCGAGGCACTCCTGATGGCAAAGACTATCCGTCCGGAGCGCTTCACGATCTTTGATACAGGAATCACGAAGGAATCGGCACAGCGGCTTGTTTCGATGCTCTATTCCGAGTGAGCCAGGGTATTCTATGCAGTGGAAGGGATTTGGCATGGCAGAAACAAAAACGAAAGTGACGCTCGTCGGGACCGTCCTCGCAAAGCCCGGCACCGAGTTCATCTACGAGGGCGAGTCCCCGGAATGCGGGACCTGCAAGGTAAAAAAGGCCTGCCATAACCTCAACAAGGGGCACCGGTACCGGGTGGTTTCGGTCAGGAGCACCCACCACGAATGCCCGGTCCACTACAACGGGGCGACCGCGGTCGAAGTAACCGAGGCACCGGTTTCCATGCTCATCAGCGCGGACAAGGCAATCGTCAACTCGAAGATCAAGATCGAGTTTTCCTGCAACAAGACGGACTGCCGGAGTTATCCCCTCTGCCGTCCCGACGGCGTTGTCGAGGGCGAGAAGTACGTGGTCGGCGACGTGCTCGGGAACGCCTCCGATATCTGCGGCAAGGGCCGGGCCTTAAAACTGGTCGAAGTCCGGCCGGCATAATCCCCGTTTTCCCG
>JAQWDG010000003.1:15262-27892 GCA_028705545.1 Methanoregula sp.
CCGACGGCGTTGTCGAGGGCGAGAAGTACGTGGTCGGCGACGTGCTCGGGAACGCCTCCGATATCTGCGGCAAGGGCCGGGCCTTAAAACTGGTCGAAGTCCGGCCGGCATAATCCCCGTTTTCCCGGCTTTTTTTAGAGTATGCGTTTTCACCGGTCAGGATCGTTTCCGTTAGCGCGGCAGATGCCGGTACCCCCACGAAAAAATTATAAATCCTTGTCCGACCCCCTGCACCCGTATTTCCTGAAAACCGGACAAAATTTTCACCGGAGAATTGCCATTTTTTACCTTGTTTTACCAAAACCCCTGTAGGGGGTCGGATGAAAAATTAGTGCAGCGAAGATCCCGCATAACCGGTTCCTGCCATAGAACCGTTATCATGACTATCCGAAAACCAACGGAGTAAAAAACAGGAAATATCCCATGTCCCGGCAGGGATACGCGATGCCTCGGGAAAAGAGAGCCCTGCCGGGGGTCGGGCACAGAATTAGCATATCATCAGTATTGTAGTACAGGTGGCTTGTCTGCCCGGCCTGCCCACAGGTCTCCTGCCACCCGGACCACCCGGTCACAGCCTTCGAGCACCCGGATCCACCGCTCCGGGATGGCATCAAAACCCCAGTACGCGCCGGAAAGCGCCCCGCAGCAGGCCCCCGCCGTGTCCGTATCTCCCCCAAGGTTCACCGCCGAGAGTACGGCGTACTCGAAGGTCTTCGCGTTCATGAAACAGTACAGGGCTGCGTGCGAGCAGAGCACCGCGTCGAGCGATGCCTCGGGGCAGTAGCATTCGTAGCTCCCGAGCCGGTCGAGGACTTCGGGATCCCGGCACCGGGCCCGGGCCCGGACAAACGCCTGCCTGCGGGACGCACCCCGGCAGAGATCGGCAGCCATCCCGTTGAGCCACGCAGAACAGGAGGCTGCGACCGGATCGTAATGCGTGAGCCGCGAACAGGCAATGCTGACTTCATACACCAGTTCGGCCGGGTAAAAGATCCCGAGCGGGAAGCCCCGCATCACGCTCCCGTTGCTCCGGCTCCCGCCGTTTTTTTTATGCACGAGCCATGCGGCCCGCTGCGGCGGGGTACCGCGGGCGACCAGATCGAAGAACGCAGACGATGTCGGGCCGTACCATTCCGGGCGTTCGCGGTACCCGGCCAAAAACCGCATAACAAGGTCGGATCCGTCAAATCCCCTGCATGCAAGGAGCGATTCTGCGACTGCAAGGGCCTGGAGCGTATCGTCCGTGAACTGGCCGGACTTTCGGGAATGGCGCCCTCCGGACCGCATGTTTGTCAGCCACGCCCCAGATTGGGCAGATCCCTCTAAGGGCGCACCCAACGCGTCCCCTACAGCCAGTCCCGCGAACATACCCCAAGGGTGAAGGATTTCTCTTATAAATCTCACCAATAAGGTATATCAGCCGCGATAGAAAAAGTAATTTTTTAGAGAGAGAAGGCGATAGTGTGCAAAAAGAAGAGTTGCTTCATCTGCATATGCTGATGGTACACATCAGAAAGTACTACGAGACTACCACGAACGAAGAGATAGATACCGAACGCTACGACGCCCTCCAGATATCCCCGGTCCATATCCACAAGGACAAGAAAGCCCACAAGGACGCTCTTTTAACGCTGGGTGAAGAGATCGTTACCCATATCGAAGGACACCACCCGGTGCATGTGGTGAACTATTCTCCCGAGACTGCAGCAGCCCCCACACAGCAGGTCGCAGTCGAACATTAATTTTTATGGATGAGGTGTTGGCATTGCGGGAGATCATCTCCCGCATCCTCTCGCTGCCCCCCGGAGACAGCGGTATCGTAGGTGCCAAGATCGAGGTCTGCCGGAAGTACCGTCTTTTGTCGGTCCCGAAGAACTCGGCAATTTTAGCGGCTGCGACACACGAAGAGCGTGAAGTCCTCCGCCGGGTCCTTCTGGTCAAGCCCACGCGCACTCTTTCGGGGGTTGCGCCGGTGGCCGTGATGACCTCGCCGTATCCCTGCCCGCACGGCAAGTGCCTGCCCTGCCCGGGCGGGCCGGCCCATCCCTTCGGTTCGCCGCAGAGTTACACGGGAGAAGAGCCTGCGGCGAAACGGGCACGGGAGCACAACTACGATCCCTTCGCGCAGGTCCACGCCCGGCTCGGCCAGTTCGAGACGCTGGGCCACCGGGTGGAAAAGGTGGAGCTGATTGTGATGGGCGGGACGATGACCGCCCGGCCCGTGGAATACCAGTACGATTTTGTCGCCCGCTGCATCGAGGCGATGAACGACTACCCCAAGGACACGCCGGCGCCCGTGGCACCGTCCGTTGCCGAAGTCGAGGCGGCAAACGAGACCGCGGATGTCCGGTGCATTGCGATCACGTTCGAGACCCGGCCCGACTGGTGCAAACGGGAGCATATCGACCGGATGCTCGACCTCGGGGTGACCAAGGTGGAGCTCGGCGTCCAGCACACCGACGACGAGATCCTCGCCTTCAACCGCCGCGGCTGCACGGTTGCGGATACGGCGGAGGCAAACCGGCTCCTGCGGGATGCGGGGATCAAGGTCGGCTTCCACATGATGCCCAACCTCCCCCATTCGACGATTGCAAAGGACAAGGAGATGTTCGAGACGATCTTCTCGGACGCCCGGTTCAAGCCGGATTTTTTAAAGATATATCCTACGCTCGTGACGCCCGGTTCCGAGATCGAGGAGCTGTGGGAACGCAAAAAATACGCCCCGTACGAGGAGGACGAGCTCATCGATCTCATCGCCTATGCAAAGTCGCTCATCCCCGAATACACGCGCCTCTCCCGGGTCCAGCGCGATATCCCGGCAAAGCTGATCGTTGCCGGTTCCCGGCATTCCAACTTCCGGCAGCTGGCCCAGAACCGTCTCGCCGCACAGGGCCGGCACTGCCGCTGCATCCGCTGTCGGGAGATAGGAAGGCATCCCTCGGACGAGAAGGCCGAGATCCGGGTGACGGCCTACGACTGCTGCGGGGGAACGGAGCACTTCATCTCCGCGGTTTCGGGCGACTCGCTTATCGGGTTTGCCCGGCTCCGGTTCCCGTCGTCGGAGTTCCGGCCCGAACTCCACGAAGCCGCGCTCGTCCGCGAGCTCCACGTGTACGGGAGCCTTGTCCCGGTCGGGGCCGAAGCGGCGGAGGCTGAAGAGTGGCAGCACCGGAGCTTCGGGAGGATCCTGCTTGCCCGGGCCGAGGAGATCGCGAAAGCAGCGGGGTACCGCCGCGTTGCGATCATGAGCGGGATCGGTGTCCGGCCCTATTACCGGAGACAGGGATATGAACGAAAAGGGCCCTACATGGTAAAAGAGATGCCATGAACCCGGCCACCACGGAGTTTGTGCGGCAGCGCTTTGCCGAGTATTACAGGAAGGCGGTGATCGTTGCGCCATCGTCGCTCGAACAGCGCGAGTGGGGTTTTGTCCTCTTTAACCCGGGCGCTGCCGAGATGCGGATGCGCCGGCACATCGCGTTTCCCGGCCGGGGGGAGATGTCGGACTATATCCGGAACCTCGTCCCCTCCCACATCTATTATTCGACCGCTTATTACGAGAAGCCGGATGCACCGACCATGGCAGAGAAGGGCTGGTGCGGGGCAGACCTGATCTTCGACCTCGATGCAGACCATATCGTGAAAGGCCCCTACGACCAGATGCTCTCCCGGGTAAAGGCCGAGACCGAAAAACTGCTGGAGATGCTGACCGGGGAGCTCGGGGTCGACAGAAAGCAGATCGAGCTCGTCTTCTCCGGGGGCCGCGGTTACCATATCCACGTCAGGGACCTCGCGTTCCGCGGGTGGGGGAGCGCGGAGCGGCGGGAACTGGTCGATTACATCTGCGGGATCGGGCTTGACCCCGCCATCCTGCTTTCGGCAAACCCGTCCGGGGCCGGGTGGCCGGCCCGGTTCCGGCAGGCACTTGGTGCGTACCTCGCGTGGATCGGCAGCCTCAGCGAAGAGGACGCAATGAAGTACCTTACCGGGCTTGAAGGCGTGGGAAAGGATTCCGCTGCCAGTTTCTTAAAACGGCGCGGCGAAATGGCTGCGGAGGTTGCACAACCGAAGATCGACCCCACGATCTTCAGGGACCGGGTGATCCGGGCGGCGCTGCAGGAACAGGAGGGCGAGTTCAAGAAACGCCTTAACGACACGGCGGCCCTGGCGGACGAGCCGGTCACGACCGATATCAAGCGCCTGATCCGGATGCCGACCTCCCTCCACGGCGGGAGCGGGATGCAGGTGCAGCAGCTCGAACTCCGCGACCTTGCCGCGTTCGATCCCCTGACCGATGCCGTGGTCTTTTCCGAGCGGGAGGTAAAAGTGGACGCCCGGTTCCCGCTTGCCATGCCGATGCTGGGAAGCACTTATCAGATCCAAAAGGGGATCACTACAGTACCCGAAGCGGTGGCTGTCTTCCTCTGCTGCCGCGGCATAGCGGAAATTGCATAATCCTCCCTGACAAAGGTGCCCTGATGGGGTTTGACGATCTGCGCAGCATCCTGCTCTCCGAACGCGAAACCGGGAAACTCCTCCAGGTACCTCCGGATCTCTTCGACCGCACGCATGCGGAGATCGCCGAGCTCTTAAAGAAGGTGTACGCGATCGAGGACCCGCTCTCGGAGGAGGCACGTGCGCTCATCGAAGAGACCATTGCAATGAAAGAGACCATGCACGATCTCTTCTCTATCCGCTCGCGCAAGATCGTAGCCCTCGCGCTCGTACATGCCGAAGGAAACTATTACGACCGCGAAGAGGTGAAGAGGATGCTCCCGTCCGAGAAGACCATGTTCGACCAGGTCGCGGCCGGCCTCCTTGCCTGCCAGGGGATACTCCTGAAAAACGAGAAACAGCCGCTCGTCCCCGCACCGGCACCGGTTGCGGCGCCGGTTCCTGCGGCCCCTGCAACGCCCGCTGCCCCGGCTGAAACAAGCGAGGACGACTGGGAAGCGGCGTACGAGGCGGGATCTGCCGAACCCGGCGAAGCGGGAGAGCAGCCTGCTCCTGCTGCTGCCGCGGCGGCACCGGAAGAACCGCCCCTTACTCCCCACTACCTTCTCGTCCGGGTCCGTGCGGACATGGACACGTTCATGGGGATCGACGGGCGGATCTACGCGCTTGCAAAAGGCGACATCGTGACCCTTCCCGAGAGGAACGCCACCGTCTTAAGCGACCGCGGGATCGTTACGGCTGTCACGCTCCCGTCCTGCAAGTAATGGTTTTTGTAAGGGCGGTATATCCGAATCTATTTAAGATTCCGACGCCAAAACTTTACACTCTTCGCCACGAGAGAATTGCGAAAAAAACCTCAAAAGAACGGGTACCGGGTTCCGTATCGGATGCGGGCCGCACCCATATCTTAAATATGAACCTTAGTAAATAATACTGGGATTCGATTATCGGATTTGTATTTCGGTGAAATCATCATGAAGATGCCAGCAAAATTCAAAACCTACTGCCCCTTCTGCAGGAGTCACCAGATCCACGAAGTGGAGAAGGTCAAGAAGAGCAAGACGACCGGCCTCCACTGGATCGACCGCCAGAAGGCACGCAGGGGCAAAGTGGGCAACATGGGCAAGTTCTCGAAAGTCCCGGGTGGCGACAAACCGACAAAGAAGATCAATGTCAGGTACCGCTGCACGGTCTGCGGAAAGGCGCATCTCCGCAAGGGATACCGGGTTGCCAAGTTCGAGTTAACGGAGTGAAACAATGGTACGTGAAGCACGGGAAAACCGGAGCAGTTTTGTAAAGGTCAAGTGCCCTGACTGCGACAATGAACAGACGATCTTCTCCAAGGCCAGTACAACTGTCAAGTGTGTTGTCTGCGGCAGGGATCTTGCAACACCGACCGGCGGAAAGGCGACCCTAAAGGCAGAAGTCGTCTCTGAGTTCAAGTGAGAGCCGTTGACATGCCGGACAGAGAGTGGCCCCAGGAATCCGAACTGGTTGTCTGCACCGTTGAAACGGTTAAGGATTTCGTAGCGTTTGTCTCCCTTGACGAATACAACGGCAGGCAGGGGCTCATTCCCATTTCCGAGATTGCTACCGGCTGGATCAAGTATATCCGCGACCACATCCGGGAGGGCCAGAAGATTGTCTGCAAGGTCCTCAATGTCGACCGGGATCGCGGTCACATCGATCTCTCGTTAAAGGACGTCAACGACCACCAGCGCCGCGAGAAGATCCGTGAGTGGAAGAACGAGTCCAAGGCCCGGAAGTGGATCGGGTTTGCCGCGGAGAAATCCGGCGAACCGGCTGCAACGCTCGAACAGGCAGTCTTTGATAAATACGGCGATCTCTACACCGTTTTCGAGGACCTTGTCCTTGACAGCGAGGCAACGGTCAAGAGACTGGGGCTCTCGAAGAAAGCGGGCGAAGCGCTGGTGCATATTGCCCACGAGAACGTGAAGATCCCCCGGGTCGAAGTGACCGGCCAGCTCGAAATGATGTCCGCCCAGCCGGACGGTGTGTCGGTCATAAAATCGGCGCTCAAGAAAGCGCACGATTCAAAGACAGCGGGTGCGGAGATCGAGATCCTGTACCTGGGCGCCCCCCACTACCGGATCAAGGTAACGGCGCCGGATTACAAGAAAGCGGAAAAGGCCCTTGAAAAGGCCGCCCACGCCGCCTTTGCGGTCCTCGAAAAGGTCGGCGGCGAGGGAAAACTGATTAAAAAACCCAAGTCCGGGAAGAGCCAATGAGCGGCAGGATCCGTCGCTGCCCGAAAGACCATACCTATACTCTTTTACCGTCCTGTCCGGCCTGCGGAACGGCTACCGTACCGGCACACCCGGCCCGGTTCTCGGTGCAGGACAAGTACGGCAGGTACCGGCGGATGGCCAAAACGGAGTCCTGCCATGATTGACGATATCAGCATCCGGTACGAAGATTCGTTTACCGATCACAAACTTACCGGGCCGGTACTCATCGAAGGCCTGCCCGGTATCGGCCAGGTGGGAAAACTCGTGGCCGAGTACATGATCCATATGCTCGGGGCGACTAAAATTGGCGAGATCCATGCGATCTACCTGCCCCCTCAGGTGATCCTTGATGAGAACGGTATTGCCCGGCTCCCGAGAAACGAGATCTACCTGTACCGGGCAGAGCCGCACGACCTTGTGTTTTTAGTGGGCGATTTCCAGAGCACCTCGAACGAAGGCCATTACCTTATGGCCGACGCGTACCTGGATGTCGCGGTTGAACTCGGCGTGAAAAGGATCTATACCCTCGGCGGTTTCGGGGTCGGCCACCTGTTAAACGCGCCCCGGGTGCTCGGGGCCGCTAACCGGGCCGAGCTTAAGCCCGAGATCGAGGCTGCCGGCGTCACGTTCGAGCGCGACGAGCCGGGTGGCGGGATCATCGGGGCTGCCGGGCTCATGCTCGGTATGAGCGGGTTACGGGGGATCGACGCGGTCTGCCTGATGGGCGAGACGAGCGGGTACCTGGTCGACCCGATGAGTGCGGCGGGCGTGCTTGCCGTGCTCTCGAAGATCATTGCAGTACCGATCGATCCGACCCAGCTCAACGACCGGGCAGCCGAGATGGAAAAGGTCGTCCAGGGCCTGCTGGAGAACGAGAAGCTGCAGCAGGACGAAGAACTGAGCTATATCGGCTGAGCTGTTGTTTCTTACCCGTGTTTTTTTAAGAGTGTAGTTTTTTTTGTAATTTTTCCATCGAATGACTCACGCTGTCATTACGGCTGAATGATTTTTTTATTCTCCCGGCAGTCTGTGATAGAATTACGCAATAAACTCCCTTACAGAAACCGACGTATTACCTTGTGAATTGCAGACATTGAAATTCGTGGTAACCCGCGGCGCGATTGACAACGAAATGAGGGTGGTTTGTTTATTATCAGCAAGAAAGAAAAAATCAACCCGTTGAGGCTCTTTCACGGTATATATCGTTGAATGAATTTCATGATGCGGTAAAATATCGTAAGATGCTGCAAACTGTGTTGTATTGAGCGAAACGACCGACACATTCACGGTGTGAGACTGGTTCGTATCGCAATTCCACAGGGTGAACAAAGGCTGTTTTTCATACCGGGTTTCATTGGGAGGTATCAACGATTGAGCGGCAAAAAAAAAGATAATGACAAGTCCGATAATTACCACGATTATTTCGGCAATCCTTTTTTTTTCAGACATGTCACATCATTCTCTTTTAAGAGTAACCGGCAACGGTTGCCTTGTTATTGATAATTACCTGCCTGTTATCATGATTTGCATCTCCGGTACTGTCAGGAATGAACGAAGATTGGTTACCGGGAGAATATCGTTTCCCGTTGGCAGTTTTGTTCGGACAACTTCGTTTCTTGCATTGTACACGATATGGACAATTTTCCCATCGATCTGTAGACCGGACTGATCGATGAAATATGATTCGTTGCCGGTTTTTATTCTGCCCAATATCACATCCTTATCAACCGTGAAAAATGCATCACCGGTTTTATTTCCAATTATCCGTCCTTTATATTGTTTGATCTGGGGGACATCCGTGATTGTTGTTCCTTCATTGGTTTTTACATAGATCTTTGCACCGGATGCAATGATACTTGGTACGGGTGTAAGCTCAATAGAATACGGTTGTCCGTCCAGCGTACATTCAAGTCGGTCTCCATTATCCGCATCTCTCATAAAACCCGTGGAATCAACGGTAACAAGGGAATATTCAGATATCTGAACCGGAACAATGGACTGGCTTTTCGTCATCTTCGGTATATCCGAAAAATATTTCATTCCTACATTTTCACTGGATGAAACAACATTTCCTGCACTAACCATCGCCATCGCGGCCAGCAGGGATGCCAGGAGGACGACGCTCCATTCACGTGGTTGCATTTTTCCCTCCCCTTTTGCATGTTCCACACGGCTATGCTCGCAAGGCATGGGAAAACCCTCATAATGAGAGAAGATAACAATCTCATGCCTTCCGCCAGGACCGGGTCCAGCCGCAATTGATCTGGGGCGGGCCCGTTCTTTTTTTAAGACAACCTGCGGTAATCTACAACGTGACTTTAATATTATCCTTTAAATGATTTCTCGTACGATCCTTTACACGTTTGAAAATACGAAAAGTGTTCGGTGACAAAAGATAAATAGAACATCTCCATTAGGTCACAACGAAATAATCTGCGGCATGAATCATATATGCGCGGGAAATTTCAGATATTTCTCACAGCCTGTCTGAACCCCATGACAATTCCGTTAAGATATACCCTTCAAAACGAAATTCGCACTCCCTGATACCTCACTATATTTTAACGCGGCCTGATCCGAACCGGAAGAGCGAAATAGGCAGCGGTTGTCCCTTCAATGGATCTACTTCTCCCGGATCCGGCAAGGGCTGACAATCCTTGATGAGGATGTGTTCCGCTTTGATCTCTTCCGATTCTTTGTCCGGGTGTGTATCTGTAAAAAACTTAAAAACTCATTTCTACCGTCCTGGTTCTATGGCGTCTTGATTTATCGTTGATGGGTGAGGATTGATGACAATTCTGGATTCATGGTGGAATAATCAGTGAAGTACTGATGCCCGGGATACGGCTGAACGATTTTGGCAGCTGGAGACACCGCGATCCAGATCAGCGGTATTAAAATCTATGCCATTATGAATATACAATGGGAAAATATACTAGAAAACAGGGGTGTGTCGGGTGCTTTCGGTCCTTATGGTAGATGACGATGCCGCTGTACGGGACGTTACTCAGCTCGTGCTGGAGAAATCCGGCGATATCTCGGTAAAGCCGGCGCAGTCGTCCCGGGAAGCGCTCACGCTGCTTGATAAGGACACCTTCGATGCCATTGTCCTCGATTACGACCTGCCGGAGATCAACGGCATCGAATTATTAAAGATCATCCGGGGAAAAGGGGACGTCACCCCGGTGATCATCTTTACCGGGGTAGGCCGGGAGCATGCGGCGATCGCCGCGCTCAACAACGGTGCCAACTTCTTCTTAAAAAAAGGCGAAGAGACCGACATGCCGTTTGTCGAGCTCCAGCAGATGATCCGGCATGCGGTCGACCAGCGGTTCATGGGAAAGGCCCGGGGGCTTTCACGGAAGATCGTGACCGATCTTGTCGCCTTCTCCCTCGATCCCGAATTCGCCATCGATCCCGACGGGAAAGTGATGGCCTGGAACTCCCCGCTGGAACAGCTGACCGGGGTTTCGGCGCATATGCTCCTTGAAAAGGGGAACCATACCTATGCCGAGCCGTTCTTCGGCCGGGTCCAGAAGATGCTCGTGGACATGGTCTTTACCCCGGACGAAGAGATCCGGAAATGCCGGTACATGATCATCTCGCGCGAGAAAAACGGGCCGGTGGTCGCGGTCACGCGGGCAAAAAAAACCGACGGTACTGAGTGGACGCTCTGGATGAAGGCGATGCCGGTCTTCGACAGCCACGGAGATTTTGTCGCGGCCGTCTGCATTGTGCGGGATGTCACGACGACCTTTAAGGATGTAAGCCTCGAAGAAGCAGAACCTTCAGAGCTCTTGTCCCATTCCGATGCTGCGGGATCGGAACATGTCCCGGCCACGGCCGGGCTGATCGACCGTCTCCTCGGGAAGGCAACCGCCCAGTACAAGGAGGGTGTCCAGCTCTACGCGAAAAAGAGGGATTACCGCGGCGCGATTGCCGCCTTTGACCGGGCTCTCGAGATCGACGAGAAACTTCCCTATGTCTGGAACGACCGGGGCGTCTGTTACCGGACGCTGGGCGATTACGACGAGGCGCTCCGGTGCTTTTTGCGGGCCGTGGAACTTGCGCCGGGGAACAGCGAGGTCCTTTACGATATGGGTGAGACGCTCGAACAGCTGGGTGTCATGCAGATGAACAACCGGTACCTCGATGCGGCGGTCGAGACCTTCAAGATGGTGGTAAACAACCTGCCAAACAGCATGGAGAGCTGGAACCACATCGGCATCTGCTTAAAGGAACTGGGAAAACCCGAGGAGTCGAAGTTCTATTTCGACCGGGCGCGGGATATCAAGCTCTGGAAGAAGGATACGCCCATTCCCCGGAAGCGCAACGATTACCTGTAACCGGATCGGGGGCGTCTTTTTCTCGTCACCGGCTTTTTTATCGTCGCGTGTCCAATCCGGAAGGTAGCAATGCTTGCCAATGCCGACCTGCACATCCATTCGCCGTACTCGATAGCCGTTTCCCGGTTCATGCAGCCGGAGGAGCTTATCCGGGGCTGCGTCACAAAGGGGATCCAGGTCCTCGGAACGGGCGATGCGCTCCAGCCGGACTGGCTCGCCGGGTGGGAGCCCTATTTTGAGAACGATGCCGGGATCACCATCGTTCCGCAGACGGAGATCGAGGACAAGAACCGGGTCCACCACGTTGTCCTTGCCGAAGATCCCGCCCAGTTCGGCCAGCTCCGTGACCTCCTTGCCGGAACCGCCAAGAGTTTTGTAACGAGTGGCCGGCCCCACGTGTATCTCAGCGGGGAAGAGATTGCCCGGCGGGCCCATGAGGTCGGTGCACTGGTGGGCCCGGCCCATGCCTTTACTCCGTGGACGGCGATGTATGCTTATTTTGACAGCGTTACTGCCTGTTACGGGAGCGAGCCAATCGATTTCCTGGAACTCGGCCTTTCCGCGGACAGTTCGTACGGCGCAGCCATCCCGGACCTCTACGATATCCCGTTCCTCACCAATTCCGATGCCCACAGCCCGGCACCGGACAAGCTCGGGCGGGAGTTTACCCGGTTCGACCTCCGTGCCAGGACCCCAAAAGACGTGCTTGCCGCGGTCCGGTCCGGGCACGTTGCGTTAAACGCCGGGTTCTTCCCGGAAGAAGGAAAGTACAACCGTACGGCATGTACCCGCTGTTACACGCAGTATCCCCTGGAAGATGCCGTTTCCCTCCACTGGAAATGCCCGGCAGATGGCGGGCAGATCAAAAAAGGCGTATCCGACCGGGCAAAGGAACTCTCGAAAGGAGGGATAGCCCGGCCCCGGCCGCCATACCTCCATGTACTGCCCCTTGCCCAGATCATCCAGACCGTTACCGGAGCCTCGTCACCGAACACGAAGAAATGTAAGGAGATCTATGCATCGTTTATCGCGGCATTCGGAAACGAGATTGCCGTGATTACCGACATTCCCCTTGCCGAGATCCAGGCCCTTCACCCAAAAGTGGCAGAGGCCGTATCCGCATTGCGGGAAAACCGTGTCGTGCTGCACCCGGGCGGCGGCGGGAAGTACGGGACGTTCTCGCTCGTGTAGGACATCCCGACATATTCTTTGTAAATGAAACAACGCAGAGTATCGGTATACCATATCTCTTTTGCCGGGAGCGAGCACTTGCCCCCCTGCCCCCTCGCGCCCGGCGGGTGGCACGGCTACACCCGTCTCGACAGGGGGTCCGGTGAATATAATTGCCAAAGGAAGGCGGGACACATTTTTTAAATTCCCTCCAAAGCAGTGTCCCGGAATTTTCCTGCCCGTGAGAATGTTACGAAAAAAAGGAAGTTTGAGTTATACGTCAAAGTAGAGCTGGAACTCCCACGGGTGGGGACGGAGACGGACGGCATCGATCTCTGCACGCTTGAGCTCGATCCAGGTGTCGATGACATCCTGCGTGAATACGCCGCCTTCGAGCAGGAACTTGTGAT
>JAQWDG010000003.1:27992-35296 GCA_028705545.1 Methanoregula sp.
AAGTAGAGCTGGAACTCCCACGGGTGGGGACGGAGACGGACGGCATCGATCTCTGCACGCTTGAGCTCGATCCAGGTGTCGATGACATCCTGCGTGAATACGCCGCCTTCGAGCAGGAACTTGTGATCCGCTTCGAGCGCATCGATAGCCTGTTCGAGCGATCCGGGAACGGTCGGGAGCTTCTTTGCCGCCCTGCCATCAAGCTCGTAAGTGTTTCCTTCAAAGGGCTTGCCCGGGTCGATCTTCTTCTTGATACCATCGATACCTGCCATCAGGAGGGCAGAGAACGAGAGGTACGGGTTGCACGTCGGGTCGGGCGGACGGAATTCGATCCTCTTTGACTTGGGGTTATCGGTATACATCGGGATCCGGACTGCTGCCGACCGGTTCCGGAGCGAGTATACAAGGTTGACCGGGGCTTCGTAACCCGGAACGAGACGCTTGTAGGAGTTGGTGGACGGGGCGCAGAATGCCATGAGTGCGTTGGCATGCGTGAGGAGACCGCCGATGTAGTACTTGGCGGTCTGGCTGATCATGCCGTAGCCCTTTGCATCGAAGAACAGGTTCTTGCCGCCCTTCCAGATCGACTGGTGGGTGTGCATGCCGGAACCGTTGTCGCCAAAGAGGGGCTTTGGCATGAAGGTCGCAACCATGCCGAACTGCTGGGCCATGTTCTTTACGATGTATTTGTACATCAGGCAGTTGTCCGCCTGCCTGACAAGCGAGTTGTACCGGATATCGATCTCGTTTTGTCCTGCGGTTGCAACTTCGTGGTGGTGTACTTCAACCGGGATACCGGTCTCGATCATCTTGTTGATGATGTGGCTCCTGACATCCTGGAGCGAGTCGTGCGGCGGGACCGGGAAATAACCTTCCTTGTGCCGGATCTTGTATCCGAGGTTCGGGTCCTCGTCGCGGCCGGAGTTCCAGATACCCTCGACCGAATCTACGTGGTAAAATCCTTCGTTTACGGTCTGGGAGAACCTTACATCGTCAAAGAGGAAGAACTCGTACTCGGGTCCCCAGAAACTCTCGTCGCCAATCCCGGTGGACTTGAGGTATGCCTCCGCTTTCCGGGCAATGTATCTCGGGTCACGGCTGTATGCTTCCTTGTTGATCGGGTCAAATACGTTACAGACGATGGAAAGCGTAGGGACTTCGCAGACCGGGTCAACAACTGCAGTCGACGGGTCCAGGTAGAGGACCATATCGGACTCCTGGATCTTCTGGAACCCCCGGATCGACGAACCGTCAAAGCCAATCCCTTCGGTCCAGATGCCGGAGCTGGGATCGGTTTCCTTTGCGAGTTCCTGGGCCGGGATGGAGAAATGCTGCCAGAGGCCCGGCAGATCGTTGAATTTGAAATCAACAATCCTGAGATCCTTCTTTTTTATGAGGGAGCCAACCGAGCCGATCTGCTCTTTTGTCACCTTTGGTATCTTGGTCTTTTGTGCCATCTGGTCACCTTTTTACCCTACAGGCATTTCTTTACGCATGCGAAGAGGGACGGACTTGCCCGTGTGAGCCGTAACTGATGCCTGGTCGAGTAGCAGGAAGTAGGTTTCCTAGTAATCCTATTTAAAAGATTTTAATTTAATTCCGTGCTCTCACCGGCCTGTTTCCTGACGTCCGGGGGAACAAGCCGTAAAGATTAATGAAACCGGCCTCCAACATATTCGATCAATGCTCAACGTACACCGGGATATCTGCGGGTATTGCGGATGCTGTGTATCAGTCTGCCCCGAGGGCGCACTGGAACTGATCGACGCATACCTTTCTGTTGGAGAAAACTGCACGGGCTGCGGGATCTGCGCCAAGGTCTGTCCGCTTGGTGCGCTGGAGGTCGTGCATGAAAAGTAAATACGATATACTGATCGTCGGGGGTGGCCCGGCCGGTGCCATCGCTGCAAAGACTGCCGCACAAAAAGGGCTCTCGGTCTGCCTGGTCGAAAAACGCCCGGCAATCGGCGCCCCGGTCCGCTGTGCGGAAGGAATCGGGAAAGAGGCCCTTGCCGAGTTCATCGAGCCGGACCCGCGCTGGATCTCCGCGGATATGACCGGGGCGGTTGTTGTCGCTCCCGATGGCTTTGAGATGACGCTCGAATCCTCCATGGCCGGGGGAAAAGTGGGTTACATCCTCGACCGCAAGGTTTTTGACCGGGAACTGGTCTGGCAGGCGGCAGACGCCGGTGCTGATGTCTTTGTCAAGACCCGGGCCTCGGCCCCGCTGATGTCGGACGGCCGTGTCAGGGGCGCCCAGCTCGAGTACTGCGGTAACGTCCAGAAGGTCAATGCGGAAGTCGTTATCGCTGCAGACGGTGTAGAGTCCAAGTTTTCCAAGTGGGCCGGCATCGACACGACCGTCCCGGTCCGGGAGATCATGAGCTCGGTCCAGTACGTGATGGCCGATATCGACATCAACCCGTCGGCAACGATCTTTTACCTGGGTAACGAAGTCGCTCCCGAAGGATACCTCTGGGTCTTCCCGAAGGGCAAACGGGCGGCAAACGTGGGCATCGGGATCTCCGGCAGGAAGAGCGGCAAGGGGCACCGGGCAAAAGACTATCTTGACAGGTTCGTGAAACAGAAGTTCCCGCACGGCAAGACCATCGAATGTATTGTCGGCGGTGTCTCGGTCTGCCGGCCGCTGGACTGCACGGTTGCCGACGGCCTGATGCTTGCCGGCGATGCGGCACGGGTTGTCGATCCCCTGACCGGCGGCGGCATCTATAATGCGATGTTTACCGGCAAACTCGCTGCAGAGACCGCAGCGGCCTGTATTGCAAAGGGCGATACCTCGAAAAAAGCGCTCATGGCTTACGATAAGGCATGGCGTGCCTCAAAGATGGGCAAAGGAATCGAGCGCAACTACCTCATCAAGGAATACCTGATCAAGCAGTCCGATGAGAAACTCAACGCAATTGTCCACTCGGTCTCAAAGCTGGACTTAAAAGAGTTCTCAACCTTAACGCTCGTAAAAGAGTTATTGAAGGCCAACCCGAAACTGCTCGTGGAGCTCGGGACGCTTGCGGCCTCACTCCGTTGATTTTTTTAACTGTTTGTTTAAGAGCCGCAGGCAGTCGTCCTCGGCCTCTTTTTTGGTAAAGACCGTGAAGGTGTCGCCGGCCTGGATCCGGACATTGCCGCTGGGGATAATAAGCGTGCCCCCGACCCTCCTGATGGCAATGAAAACAAAGTCCTTTACTTTTAGTTCGTGGATCTCGTGGCCGACGATCGGTGCGCCATCTTCCGCAACGATCTCGAAGATACTGCCGCCGGGGATCGAGGCGAGCTGCTGGAGCTGCGGGTTCTCGGTCCAGTAGTAAAGACGCGAGGCGACGAGATCGTCCGGGTTCTCGCTGATCCGGACTCCTACTTCCTTGAAGAATTCCGCGTGGGCGGACTGGTTCACAATCGCAACCACGGTAGGGACATGGAACCGTTTGGCAAGCCAGCAGGTCATCAGGTTGACCGCATCGTCGCTTGTGGTCGCAACAAAAGCATCGGTCCGGTCGATCCCGGCCTCTTCGAGCGTTGACTTGTCCGTAGCGTTACCGGTTATTGCAAGGATATCGTAGTGCTCCAGGATCTCACTGCACCGGGCTTCCTCGTGGTCGATCACAACGACGTTGTTGCCGTGTTCGACCGCCTGTTTGACAAGGCTGCGTCCGATCCCGCCGAGCCCCACGATGATAATATACATGCCTACCGGTTACCATCATCGCCATTGAAATAATTTGCGCAACAGACCTTAGGTAACGTGATCTGCGGGGTTGACGAAGCCGGGAAAGGCTCGGTACTGGGGCCGATGGTGGTAGCAGGAGTAAAGGCACGTTCCGCTGAAATCTTTGCCGACCTCGGGGTAAAAGATTCAAAACTGCTCACACCGGCCGAACGCGAGCGGCTCTTTCCCCTGATAAAAAAGCGGTGCAAAACCGCCATCGTCATCCTGCCGGCCGAAGAGATCGACCGCAGCCGGCGCGAGATGACGATGAATGCCATCGTTGCCCGGGCCCATGCACAGGTGATTGCCGCGCTTGCCCCGGATACTGCGTATGTCGATGCATGCGATGTGAACCCGCTCCGGTACGCCGAGACCGTAAAGAGCCACCTTGCCGACCCCTGCGAGATCGTATCCGAGCACCATGCCGATGTCCGGTTCCCGGTCGTTTCTGCGGCAAGCATTATCGCCAAGGTCACCCGGGACCGGGAGATCCAAAAACTCGCGAGGAAGTACGGCGAAATCGGGAGCGGGTACCCGTCCGACCCGGTCACCATCGCGTACCTCTCCGCATATATCGACGAGCACCGCGTCCCCCCGCCCATTGCCCGGAAGAGCTGGAAGACCGTAAGTACGCTTATCGGGAAAAAGTCCCAGAGCAGCCTTGCGGCATTTTTTTAAAAAAACCCCCAATTTCAGCCGCATTTTGCCCCCTTTTATAAACCTCCATTCCTTTATCAGGTTCGCCATGCCAACTGATATGGATGGACTGGATCCTGATCCTTGTCGCCCTTGTAGCACTTTACGCCATCATTGCGTATTATATCCATTCGAGAAACCTCTGGGCCGACCATATTGTTTTTTACGGCCCGATCATGGCGATACGGAGCCGGCGTGTGGGATTCTTCGACCGCTTCACCCGGTTCCACCGGTTCCTTCGTGTTTACGGGACTATCGGCGCCATAATTGTTATCTTTGTCTCGGTTGCAATGGTAGCCCTGCTCGTTCTTGCCCTGTACAGCAACGTGGTCACCCCTCAGCACCCGACTGCGGTCAACGATCCGCGAAATATCCTTGTGATCCCCGGTGTGAACCAGTTTATCCCGTTTACGATTGCCGTATGGCTGGCCCTCTTTTTCACGCTTGCAATCCATGAATTCGGCCACGCGATCCTTGCACGGGTGGAGAAACTCAAGGTCAGTTTTATCGGGGTTCTCTGGTGCGTTATTCCTATCGGGGCTTTTGTCGAACCGGACGAGACGGAATTTGAAAAACTGCATGGCCTCCCGAAGATCCGCATGCTCGGAGCCGGTATTACCAACAACATGGTGGCGGGTTTTGCCTGTTTTGTCATGCTCGTCCTTCTGCTTGGCATGGCCGTGCCGCTCCAGACGCCCATGGTAAACACCGTGTACAAGGATTATCCCGCGGACCAGGCAGGTATCGTTGCCGGTTCGGTGATCCTCAGTGTCAACGGCATCCCGGTGACTACGATCGATGGGGTGTCGACGATCCTCAACACCACACATCCCGGGGATCAGGTCGTGCTTGTCACGGAAAAAGACGGGATATCTTCATCGCATCAGCTTACGCTGACCACACGGCCGCAGGATTCAGGTGGGAGCCAGAGCGGGTTCATGGGTGTGACCTACTATGATTCTGCCGGGATCAAGAGGATCTTTAATGGCTTTGCAAGCCCGCTCGGATTTATCGCTATGCTGGCGGTCCCGGTCTATGTAATCCTTGATCCGACAGGATGGGGGCAGTTTTTAATCCTTGTCAACGATTCGGCAAATGCCGTTGCCTGGAGCGTCCCGTTCCCCGGTTACTGGCAGGTTATCCAGATCCTCTTCTGGTGCGCCTGGTTCAATATCACGGTAGGCCTGTGCAATGCCCTGCCGCTGGTGCCCTTTGACGGGGGATATATCTTCAAGGAGAGCGTGGAGCGGATCCTCGAACCCCGCGGTCTCATGAAATATTCCGGACAGATCGTCCTCATGGTCAGCTACGCCATGCTGCTGGTTCTTGTGCTGGCCTTTACCCTGCCCCAGATCATGCATGCGCTGGGGTATTCGTAAAAATTCATGAATGTCCCGGGATAAACCCGCAATCTTTTTTTGTGGTTTTTGCTCTCTAGAAATCCCTTTAAAAGGAGAGGCCTCCCCCCTCTTCGTACCAGTGCGTCCCCCGAGGGGGACAGGGCTCAATTGCGATGCACTCGGTATTACCTGTACATGAATCCACTGAACAATTCAGGAATACTGGTAATACTGCATCATCTCTAACCGGGGGATGCCTCTAGCGTGCGGGGGCGGAGGTTTGCCGGAGACCCAAAAGAGCGTTGTTTTATTTTTGAGGAGTTCTACAGAGTCTGGTTTTTTAAAATGTGCAATTACCCGCTCGGGAACATCCGGGGGAATTGGATCTTTCGGACACGTTTTCGTGAATCTGGCGAAAGCAGGTTATTTGTCCGATCCATCTGTCCAACCGGCTGCAATTCCTGCCCGGATATAATCCCCGGGGTCGATCTCTTTTGGCTTGTGCACGATGGATTCCAGCGGCACGGAAACGATCCTGTTTCCCTGTATCCCGACCATGCACCCGAACTCCCCGTTGTAGATCCGGTCGGTGGCAGCGAGACCGAGGTGCGTGGCAAGGATCCGGTCAAATGCCGTGGGGCTGCCGCCGCGCTGGACGTGGCCGAGTACGGTGACGCGGGTCTCAATGCCGAGTCTCGTCTCCAGTTCTTTCCCGAGCACGTTCCCGATGCCGACAAATTTTTCATGGCCGCATTCGTCGCGGTCGCAGACCGGTACAATCGTCCCGGTAATATCCTCGTGCCGGGTTCCCTCGGCAACAACGACAATCGAGAATTGTTTTCCTGCCTCGTACCGGGCTTTCAGCGAGTGACAGAGCCGGTCCATGGAGACCCGGACCTCCGGGACAAGGATGGCATCGGCACCCCCGGCCATCCCTGCGGCAAGGGCGATCCATCCGGCGCTCCTTCCCATCACCTCGACTACCATAATCCGGTGGTGGGATTCGGCGGTCGTATGGAGCCGGTCGAGAGCTTCGGTGACGATAGAGACCGCGGTGTCAAAGCCGATCGAGCGGTCGGTCCCGAAGATATCGTTGTCGATGGTCTTGGGGATGCAGACCAGCGGGATGCCAAGGGAGGAGATTTCATGGGCCGCCCCCAGGGTTCCGTCGCCTCCGATAACGACAAGCGAAGCGATCCCCTGGGACTCCATAACCCGGCGGATCTTTGTTACTCCCTCAGGATATGCGACGGGATCGGTCCGTGAGGTCCCGAGGATCGTACCGCCACGGGAAACGATCCCGGAGACCGACCGGTCTGTCAGCGGTACGGTGTCGTTTTCAATGAGCCCAAGCCACCCGTTCCTGATGCCGATGACGATGTAGCCCTGTTTTATCCCGCTGCGCACGACCGCCCGGATCGCGGCATTGAGCCCCGGGCAGTCACCGCCCCCGGTCAGGATGCCGATGGTACCTGTCATATCCGCCACCCGTATTCCCGTTCCCGGTTGAGGGTATCGTGCCGAACGTTCATGAGGTTTTGGGT
>JAQWDG010000061.1:0-2814 GCA_028705545.1 Methanoregula sp.
ACTGCGGCGCGGATACGGTTGACCGACTCCTCGTCAAGGAGACCGAGCTTTGCATACTCGTCTACCTTGGCCATCCGGGAGATGATCGTTGAGGTGTGCCTGCCGATACCCTTGATACCGGTCAGTGCTACCCGCACCGATTTCGTGCCGTCCAGATCGGTGGTACCGACCCGGACGTAATATCTTATTTCTTCTTCCTGAGCCATCCAATCCCCTCGATTTTGAGATTTTCTCTTATGAAGCGCTGAGGGAGGGATTTGAACCCTCGAGTCCTTTTGGGACACAGGTTTAGCAAACCTGCGCCATACCAGGCTTGGCTACCTCAACAGAGCAATCTCGCATCTATCTCAGACACTCGCAACGGAGGTCTCCGCTGCTCCATGAATGGTGCTTTATACTATGGTAGGGGAGGGATTATAAGTGTTTTGGGAGAAAGAACGGTTTCCCCTTCAAACGTGGGCACCGTAGACAGACAACCGTTATCCGCTACGGTCTCTTGCAGGTACGACCCTTGAGGGAACGACATAACCAAACGTGCGTACTGAGCAATTACGGGATTAGATTCATGAGAATTGCCGCACTTGCATTTTCCCCGGCTGCCTTCTCACTGATAATATATTCGTCCGGGACAAGTGCCGATGAATTTACGTCAAACGCAGTAATGTTATATTCGTTTTCTCCAGGAACTACCGTCACCGTTCCCATCACGCAGCTTTGGTTGCGGCACCCTGCTTCCCAGGAATAAATGGTCATTGACCGGTAGACCCGAAATGAGATTTCTCCACCCGACGGGAGATTGGTCGTACTGGTGACGGTAAAATTTTTCCCGCAGTGCGTATCGTCGACAGGATGAATGGTAACCCAGTAATTCTCCAACCCGCCGGATTGGGAAGAAGACTGAACGGATGGCCCCGCAATCGGTGTACCTGTCGTACGGTTTTCCGTACTTTTATCATTCCAGTCTTGTCCGATACATCCTGCCGCTGCCATTACGCATCCTGCAAGCAGGAACAGGACCGACAGAACCTGAATCCGGGTCATAACAAGATCACAGCCTTTGGGAAATGCTTCCTAAGAGAGATCTGCTCATGCCAATACGTAAATATATTGAAACTATTGAAACCGTTTTGACACTCACGACAAGTACCTGTTATCCTCTCCGACCCCCCATTCCCCACGGATAGAACAACAGATTACAGAACGGGCACTGTGTAAACCGGGGATCATAATACTGGCACGTTAAGGTCTGGATCAGGATACCCGTTCGGGCTTGCCCGGCAAAAGCCGATTCCCCCGGCATCGGCAACAAGGAAGGTATTTCCCGATACTGAAAACGGCGTAACGCCCTGGGAGCATACCGATACCGCCGCGCCTTTCCTCAAATCATATACGACAGGTATCGCATCGGGTATATCGTTTCCCCGGAATTCTTCCGCGGTCCAGACAATATAATTGCCCGACAGGGAAAAACCTGTGACATACCCGGAAGAACTGTCGTCAAGAACGCGATCCTCACCGGTTGAAATGGTGTAGAGATGGACCCGCGATGATGGACCGGTTCCCCGATCGCTCCAAAGGACATAATCCCCGTGGATGTAAGGGGGGGAGGGGATCAGGGGGACTTTATTGATGATCGTGACATTTCCATCGGGGATGCTGTAAAGGAAGATATCCCTATAATTCCCCCCCGGGGGATAGTTTCGGGAATCGCTCCAGACTATCCGGTCGCCAGATATCGTCGGGTACTCCTGGGTGGAAACGTTAGGCAGGATAACTGATTCTTTACCGGCCCGGATGTCATACAGGTAGACGTTATAGAGATAATGATCCATAGGGGAACGATTGTTAGTATTCCTGTGAACATTATCCTCCCAGACTACGTAATTACCGGAGACACTGGCATACCTCGGGCTCTTGGGATTCGAGCAGATGCAGGTTTTCGTGCCCGATACAATATCATACAGCACAAGACTGTGAGTCTGATCCCCGGAGACGCATTCCCGGCTGTCAGCCCAAACAATATAATTACCGGATATTTTCGGGGGGCTCAGGCCGAATGGCCCGGCACTGATCTCGGTATACTTTCCGGCAGGGATGGAATAAAGAGTAAGTCCGCGCTTTCCATAGTATACCCATGACCATACAATATGCTCGCCATCGGTGGCCGGTGACTCCATGCCGATGAGCGAGGGTTCGGTCAACCGGGCGATCCCGGTTTTTGCATCGCGATGATACGAGTGCAGGTATGTTTCTGAGGGGAAAATGTCGGTAATATTGGGATTTTGAAATCCTTTCGCATCCTTTTCTTCGTAAATGACATGAAGGACGGGAGAATTATCCGGCCGGTACTTCTCCTTATCAACAGGCATAATCCAGTAGGTAGTGTTATCGTGTGCGATCGATCCAACGAGAAACGAGGTAGGACTGACAGTAATTAAGACGGAACTGTTCGGTTCATTCTGCAATACCCCGGAGTAGGTTTCAAAACCGTTGTCAGGATTCACGGATCCCGGTTGTGTAAATTGTCCGGTATACCCGCGTCCATTGATGCGGATCCTTAACCCCCTGTTCGATCGTATGTCGTCCCGGATGGCCCGGAGATTGAAGGTAACAACATCAAACCGGGAAATGTCCGGAACAAGAGCCGCCAGTGCTGAATCATACACGCCTCCGCTATTCAGATCAGAAACCGATGTGACATCGGATACCACAACAGAGGTACTGCCGGAAATATCCACGGGCAATTCATTATGGTTCACACAGCCCGATGCAAACAGTATCGCCATCAACACCAGCAGCAGCGCAAACGGAATG
>JAQWDG010000061.1:2914-8619 GCA_028705545.1 Methanoregula sp.
CCTCATGGTAACGGTTGCCTGCCATCCTCATTTTGAAAAGACCGTCCGCAAGATTGGGTGCTTCTTTTTTTGAGGTTTTTCCTTTGAGAGTCGCGACCCAAAATCTTTTTTCCCCCAAAGACCCCCTCAACCATCTGTTCTTTTTAACGAGAGAGAAAGCCGGGTAAAAGCATTTTTTCCCCCAAACACCCCCCATGCCCACAACCGGGTCCGAACACAGAATCGTACCAACGCTGATCCGTGAAAAATCCCGGATCTCCAAAAAAAATCCCGGCATTCAGGGCCGGGGGTCATGCAGGAACATTTGGATTTTACGGGAGCCGGGACGGCCAGTACAGTGTACAGAGTGTACAGGAGAGAGCCATAGTAAATACCGGGATCATGGATTACAAAACCGGACCCGGAAAAAAAGGAGATATATTAGTACTTACAGGGCCTGGACCAGCGACCGTCGGGTCACGAGGCCGGCCAGCTTGCCCTTATCCGTGAGCGGCACCGTGCTGATGTTCTTTTTTGTCATCAGATCGATCACGCTTGTGTATTCAGCGCCGAGATCCACCGACAGGAGCGGCGAACTCATGATATCTTTTACCAGAAGGTTCCGGATCTGGTGGTCCTGGTGCTGGTCCTTTACCGCCTCGCGGAACTTCCGCATCGAGACTGCCACGTCCGTCTCGGTCACGATCCCGACCGGCTTGCTGTTCTCGGTCACTACGAACCGGGAGATCGCGTCGTCAAGCATCCTGCGCCGGAGGTGGACCACGCGTTCGTCGGCCTCGATCGTCACGGCTTTCACCATAGCCTCCTTGAGGGCGCCGGTGTGCGGGTACTTCTTTAACAGATCGATAGCCGTCACCTGCCCGAGCAGCTTGTGGTCGCTGTCGTATACGACCACCAGCTTGTAGCGCTGGAGCAGGGGGATGAGCACGTTAACGCTTTCATCGGGGTAGACACTCGTGAAGTCCTCCTTGACCACGCTTGCCACGTGGATAGCTGTCGGGGCGATGGCAGTATTCTGTTTGCTCCCCAGCTTCTCCGCAATGGCCTGCCGTGAGACCGTCCCGACAACGGAGGTATTGTTGAGCGCGATTAAGGGATCGATCCCGAGATCGAGCATCTTGTCGAGCGCCTCGGTGATCTTTGCCGATTTGGATATGGTCGTTGGTTTTGCCATGATATCTTTAACAAACAGTTCCTTTGTCATTTCGCCACTTCCTTTATGATATCGTCTCGTTTCAGTATCCCTGCCAGGCTGCCGTTCTCAACGACAACCAGGTTGTTGACCTGTTCATCCTGCATCTGCCGGACCGCGGAGACAAGGGTATTTTCCGGCCCGATCGCAATCGCGGGGCTCGTCATCACGTCACCGGCGGTTGCCGGGACATCCGACGGATAATCCCCTGCCCGCTCTGTCCCGGGATATTCTTTCCTGTCTTTTGTTGAAGGTTTTCCGGTATCCTCCGGCCATCTTTTGTTCTTCCCGTGGATCGCAAGGCTGGTCTCGGTGAGGATCCCAGCCACGCTCCCGTCTTTGTTCACGACTACCAGCTTCCCGCCGCGCTCCTGCATGAGGGTTACGACATGGGCGAGCGAGTGCCAGCGGTTGACGGTCACTGCATCCTCCATCACGTCCCCTACCGTGCCTTTCAGGTCCGATACAAGGGCGGATTTCATCAGATCGCCTTTGGTCACGATCCCGACGACCGCAGTATGGTCGACCACCGGGACGCAACTTATCTCTTTTGCCACAAACGTCCCGGCAATCGACCGGAGCCGGGCCTCGGGGGACACTACAATCGGATTTCCCGTCATGTACTCCCTGACCGGGATCCGGTCCGGGGGCCGCCGTTTCCATGCGGCCTCGGGCTGTTTCAGGCGGTACGCGATATCTTTCTGTGTCATAACCCCTGCAAGCCTGCCCCCATCGATGACGAGCACCCGGGAGATCCGGTGCCGGATCATGAGGTTTTTTGCATGGGAAACCGTGTCCGAAGGCCCGACCGCAAAGACCGGGCTGCTCATCACATCGCTTGCTGCAAGGTAGCTGGCGGGCATGGTCTCTCACTCCTCGGAGAACGCCCTCACGAGATCGAATTCCGTGACAAGGCCCACGAGGCGGGAGTTCTCGATGACCGGGAGCGCCCCGATGTTTTTACTCAGCATCTCCTGGGCGGCCATGTTAACCGGTGTATCCGGGGTCGTGGTTATGAGGCTGCCGGCCATGAGCGTCCGCACCGGGAGGTCCATTACCTCCGTGATGTTGCCGGTCGTGAGCCGGCTAAAGACTTCCCTGCTCCCGAGGTACCGCATGATGTCGGTCGCGGTCACGATCCCGAAGAGCACGTCGTCGCTGACCACGGGGAGCCGGCGGAAGCGGTACTTCGTCATGTCCTTTGTGGCCGTTATGATCGGGCTGTCGGGCGCGGTCACCCGGAGAGCGGAACTCATCACGTCCTCGACCGCAAGAGGGCTGTGCTCCGCGGCGAGCATCCTGAGCACGTCGCGCTCGGTGATGATACCCGAAAGGACGCCGTTTGCGTCTGCGAGCGGGATCCCGCCGATCTTTTTTCCCACTATGAGTTCGAGCGCATCGATTATCCGTGCATTCTCCGGCAGCGTCTCGGGCCGGGACGTCATGATCGTGCGGACGCTCTCGTTGACCGCGGCAAGCAGGTTGCCGTGGTGCCGGACGCGGACGAGCTTGAACTTGTCGCCCCCGCCCATGAAGTTGATCACGTCGCCCGAGGTCACGATCCCCCGGATCTTCCTCGTACCGGCATCGGTGACCGGGAGCCGGCGGAAGCCGCACTCCGTCATCGTTGCCACGGCGCTGATGATGCTCTGCGTGGGCGGCACGGAGATGACATCGCGTGTTGCGATCGTCATCAACTCGCCTTCCTGCTGTACGATATGGGACTTGAACTCGACCGGTCCGCGGTCGAGCTTGCCCCGCATTTTTATGAGCCGGTCACCGGGGCTGGTGGCCCGCCCGTTGCGGTTCATGTAAAACGTGCCTCCGATTAGGGGAGCAGGGCCCTTTTTTTCATCAGCCCTGCCCCGATCGTGCCGGGCAACAGGCCCGGCACCGTATCCGTTCCCCTGTTTTTCTGGTTTATGCGAGCCCGGCAAGAACATCGTGCCGGTCGAGGATCCCGACCAGGTCGTCCCCATCGATAACCGGCAGCCGGCTCACATCGTTGTCTACCATGAGCCGTGCGGCATCGGCAAGCGGGCGGCCGCACGAGACCGTGACGACCTCCTTTGTCATCACGTCCCCAACCGTTTTTGCACCGCTCCCCGCGATTGCCGACCGCACCGCGCCGGACCGGATCAGGTCGCGGCGGGAGATGAGGCCCACGAGCCGTTTCTTCTTCACTACCGGGAACGCACAGTACCCGCTTTCAACGATCTGCCCGTACACCTGGGGGAGCGTGTCCTCCGGGCTGACGGTCGTTACCTTTTTTGTCATCCGGGCCGCCACGCTGCCGGCGAGTTCGTTTCTCGATATGATGACCGGGAAGAGGTCGGAAAGGAGCACCCCGCCGAGGATATGCCGGTTGCAGTCCACGATGGCTGCACTGTCGGTGCGGTGCTCCCGCATGGCCTTTGCCACGCTCTCGACCGGGGTCTCCGGGCCGGCACCTGCCGCCTCCTTGACAAAACCTTCGACCGTAACGTTGGATTTCGTGGCCGTTACCCGCAGGGCATCGGTGATATCGACATACCCGAGCAGGTCTTTTTTTGCACCGGTTACGTAGATCTCGCGGAACCGGTCGTCGCGGAGGAGCTGCCGCGCCTTTGTTATCCCGTCATGGCAATCGAGCACCGGAATCTCAATCATGAAATCCCGTGCCGTCCTCATGTCAGGGAGTCCTCCTCGCGGCAGCGGGGGCAGAGCAGGACATTGTCCACACGCTTGAGATCATCAGACATCTGGCTGCAGCGGTTGCACATGCCTACCTCGAAATGCTCCTCCCGGTTGATCTCGATGAGATCGGTAAGGAGTGCGTTTTGTTCGTTCGAGATGGTCAGGAGGTCCCGGACAGTCACGATTCCTATGACCTTGTCTGCTTTGTCCACTACGGGAAGTCTCCTGACCCGGTGCTTGACCATCATCTGGGCTGCGTCGACTACAGTCTTATCCGCACTCACCGTGATGAGTGGCGTGCTCATGATTGTGTTCACCTGGACCGTACTTGGCTTGAGGTCCTTTGCCACCACCTTGCAGTTGATGTCTTCCTCGGTCACAATGCCAATGGGCTTGTTTCTCTGGACGATAATGACACTCCCGACCTCTTCGCGGCACATTGCCTTTGCCGCCTTTGCGACATTGGACTCAGTGCTCACCATGATCGGGTTGCGTCTCATCACTTCGCTTAACGGTACTCTGGTCTCAAACCGGATCGTGTTGGTTGTCTTTTTCATGAGTCACCTCCTTGTGAAGTGCCTTGCTGCTGATGATTACAATTAGCATCCTTTCGGCCCTTTGTATAAATACAATTTGGCAGTGGCAGTGTGCGATGCGGCCGGGTAATAGGAAAAATTTCCCGGGCGGATACCGGGTACGCCTTCCTGACGGGCGGTACGAGAAACATAATAAAGAACCCTTGCCAAACACTACTAACGGTTGATGGCAGGACCGGTGTTTTTGCCGGTATGCCCTGCAAATAACCTTTGAGGGGCCCGAATGACGACATTTTCCACGAAACTGGGGAACGCAAAGAAGAAACTCTCCTTATTTCTCAAGCGGTTTTTCAAGAAGAAGCGAACCCGGATCGGGATCTACGGCCCGCCCAACGCCGGTAAGACCACGCTCGCCAACCGCATCGCCCGGGACTGGACCGGCGACGCTGTCGGCCCGGTGAGCGAGATCCCGCACGAGACCCGGAGGGCACGGAAACGCGAGGATATCGTGATCACGGGGGCAAACGGCCACACGGTGACGATCGATATCGTGGATACCCCGGGGGTTACGACGAAGATCGATTACCACGAGTTCCTGGAATTCGGGATGGAGAAAGACGAGGCGATCATCCGGGCACGCGAAGCTACCGAGGGTGTTGCCGAAGCAATGCACTGGCTCCGCGAGGATATCGACGGGGTCATCTACATGCTCGACTCGACGCTCGATCCCTTCATGCAGGTCAACATCATGATGGTCGGGATCATCGAGAGCAGGAACCTGCCGGTGATCATCGTCGCCAACAAGATCGATCTGCCCGAATCCGCCCCGGCCCGGATCCGGAGCGCCTTCCCCCAGCACCCGGTGGTTGCCATCTCGGGGCTTGAGGGCCGGAACACGGAAGAGCTCTACGAGAAGATGATCCAGAACTTCTCCACATAATTCCTGGAGGAATCATGCCACACAAGTGCACAAAATGCGGCAGGGAGTACAAGGACGGGTCTACGGAGATCCTGAAAGGGTGTGCCAGCTGCGGCAACAAGAAGTTCATCTACGTTAAAGAGGCCGATATCAACAGGGACGTGCTCGAAGAGAAATCGATGGATGAGCTTGCGGGGGAGACAAAGGAAGAGGTCCTCGAAGTTGTCGAACCGGAGGTAAAACGGGAGATACGACCGGAGGCTCCGGCCGCTGCCGAAGCGAAAGGCGACATAAAGGCGAAAGCCAGAAAAGAGGCCGGGATGTTCGACCGGGTCGAGACGATCCGGATCGTGGGCCCCGGGTCCTACGAACTCAATATCGA
>JAQWDG010000062.1 GCA_028705545.1 Methanoregula sp.
CCGGGACCCGGACTTTTTTTGAATTTTCTGCTCTGTAGAAATCATTTTCCCTGAACCAAACCGTATTTGCGAGGATGACTCCCTCTCTCCCCTAGAGATGGAGGCAGTCCAAGAGGACGACGCCCCCTTGACCCCCCCTGCCGAATAAAGATTTTCCAATTGTGCTTCCCGTGCACGGGTTTGCTCCACGGGGCGAGCCCCGACGAGGCGGCGAGCACCCGTGGTCCCCTCGCAATAAAATTCAGGATGTTACTTATGGTTTTCTACAGACCAGAATTTTCAGCAACCGTATCGATCTTTTTTTGTAATCCTCAGCCCGCAATGCGATCTTTTTTTAAAAATTCTCAGTAACCGATCCAAAGATTTTCCGGAATTCCCAGCTCATGACCCACGGTTTTTTTGAAATTTTTAGCAACGGATCCGTGAATTTTCCGGAATTCTCAACAGCAGAGCCGAAGTTTTTCTAAAAAAAAATGACCCGATGCAGAGTGTCCGTCGGAGAATCTGATAATTATTCGTGGGTCGGACATTCGGGGGGAGGGGGTGGTGCCGGTCTTTTTTGAAAATTCTCAGCAACCGATCTGCGGATTTTCCGGAATTCTCAGCCCGGGACCCGAACTTTTTTTGAAATCCGCAGCAACCGCATCGATCTTTTTTTCAAATTCTCCGGACCGGTCCCGGACTTTTCTGATAATCTTTGGCCCGCGACCGGGACTTTTCAAGGAAATCGTACCAGACACCGGGGCTATGAAGATGGGAAATGCAGCGCCTCCCAGAATCACCCTTGGTATTTACGTCGAGGGGCGTAAAGAGAGACAATTTTCGCCCCGTTTTCTAAAATACGCCCAAATTGAGCCCCATATAATGCCTTTAACCGACCCGCAAACGCGTTCTTTTGGCATCTTTTTTCAGGATCCATCAAGTGCCCGTTTGGCATGCGATCGGGCCGCAAAACGCGTTTACATGAGCGGCATATTTCGTCCGTTTGAAAAAATACGGCTGATTTGGGCTTGTTTTAAAACGGAGGCCAATACGGGCTCCGATTGGATCCGGAAAATAGGAATCCGGGCCTGATTTGGGGCCGGATGGGGGTAGGTCAGATCGGGAGGTAGTGGGATTTATCATTCTACCTCACTGATGAAGGTGGCCGGTGAAACGAGGCGATGACAGACGCGAGAAAACGCCTCATCGGGTTTTCTCGCTACGCACTTACCGGGATCGTAACGCGCAACCGGATTCGGTTGAGAGGTTGGTGAAGCGAAAGGCGCGTCCGCATCGCACGACTTCGCTTGCATTCGCCCGGCACGCGACTGGCTCCAAACTCATTACAAATTCTATTCTGAAAATTGCCCGGATACGGTCTAGAGAAGTCTTGTGTCACACACTTGTATGATTCTCATGCACAACACAACGTTCTTGGGGGAATTTCCGGGAAATTACCTGCTGCTGCGCTCGGTGATCGCGATCTGCCATATTTCTTTACAGATTCTCAATAAGACCTCGGATTACACCACGATATGTCTCTACCTCAATCCCTAAATGACGAGCAGCTTTTTTCGAGACATCATCCGTAATCGCATCGAAACCCGCTCTGCATTCCTGCGGGTATTGACGATGAATCTCCTTCAGGATTTTCTTATACGATATTGACGAATACCAGAGAATCGCATAGATATCACAGGCATCCTTTATCAGTTTGTCATCCTTTGTCCGATTCTGGATCGATGCAAGTTTCGTGGCTAACAACATCTCCGGTGGCGGTATCAGCAATTCAACTCCGTCAAAAACAACGGTTACCCCAGAACTTTCTCTGAATACTCTCCTGATTATAGGTTCATCCAGAACATGAAAGCCAAAAACCTCTTTTTGTTTCGGATGAATATTGTCAACCATCACATCGATGTACAAATAAAATAAATCGTACATTCCTATGTTTCGGGCGACTTCTTTGGTAACTACCTCCCCGGTATCTTTTTTTATGATCTTACAATAGCGAAAAGAACCATCCGGGGAATACCCGATGCTTTGAATAACAGCGAGGGCCTGAGAAAAGGTACACGTTCGTAATTCAGACTCACTGCATTCGGGATCCACCTGAAAACATACGTCGATATCCCGTGATCCTAAATAGGGAGCTCCATGTTCATCTGCGAATGATTCATTTACCGTTACGTAAACGCCCCAACCACCAATGAGTACAAAAGGTTCGGGGAGGTGGGTTACTATCTCCTTTAGTGCCGTGAGAGCTGATTCGTATTCAACTCTGTCGTACAGTTGCTCAGGCATGATACATCATTTTCATGAGGCGTTCCCCCGCCTCCCCGCACTCAGCACCCTCTCTGATTAAATCTACAATAAGCTGTTGAATCGACACGACCGGCCAATCATCAACGCTATGTTTCTCAAAAAAAACGTGATGATCCGAACAATAAATTTTCACATTCCCTTTTCCCAGATATCCTGAATTCGTTAAGTATTTGTGCCATTTTTCATAGTCATAGTCTTTGATGTACAATTCGTAATACCGGGGGAACAAATATCCCCCCGTAAGATTTTCTGCAAAATACCCGGTAAATGCATAATCCATCCGGGCATTCTTCAAAATCTCTTTTGGATTCTGGATGTTGTATTCCCTAAGGTAATCAGGGCCCCGGTGGTCAGCCCAGTAGTGGAATAATTTTTTACTATCTAAAATCTGACGATCTTTTACTATCCCCTTTCTTTCCAATTCATCCAGGATTGTATGCACATAAGGATAACTTACTTCAGTCAGTTTTGATATTTTATATCCGGAAGGATTCCGGATTTTCTGGCTCAATAGAACCCGGTAAATTCTTTCTTGCTTACTTCCAAAATACCGAAATATATTTTTATCAAGCATTTCCTTTCTTCTCTTGCCAGGTATATCGTAATTTTTAATTCTACTTAAACTTAACCTATATATCGCAATTTTCCATTTTACTTAAACTTAACCTATATACCCATCCAAGTAAATTTAGGATCTCCGGGGCTCACTCGGGAACTCGCTGCCATACAATGGAGGCCTCGCTATCTTCTGGCTAATTCCGCCACGAACCAGCCATAATCACGCCATGTCCCACATCAGCCTATTACATCCGACCACAATCCCGACATGTACCGTTCATGACCGATCATATCGCGTCACTGTCCCACGTGACCGTGATCGTCTTGATCGGTCTTGCCGGCTGATCGGATGGGAGGACATTTACTGCCGCCATGAATGCTCCCGTATCCTTCCGATTTTACCGGGCATATACAGGTACGCAAATATCGCCCCGTTAGCCAAAATACCCATAAATTGAGCCCCATATAATGCCTTTAAACGACCCGTAAACGCGTTTCTACCGCATCTTTTTCCGGGATCCTCCCCAGGTGCCCGTTTGGCAAACGATCAGCCCGTAAAACGCGTTTACATAAACGATATAATTTGTCTGTTTGCCAAAATATGGCAGATTTGGGCTTGTTTAAAAACGGAGGCCGTTTTGGGCTCCGATTGGATCCGGAAAAGGGCAATCTGGGCGCAATTTGGGGCCGGATGGGGGTAGGTCAGATCAAGGGATCTGGGGTTTTGTCCTGTGTTCCTAATACACCCTCTAATGAGAATTGCCACTGAAACGATGCGATGCCCGACGCGAGAAAACGCCTGCTATGGATAACTCATTCTGTTATCCATGGGTACCTGCGGCCTTAACAGCGGCCATGAATACTCATCGGGTTTTCTCGCTTGCGCACTTACCGGGATCCCACAAGTGATTGGATTCGGTTGAGAGAATTGTGATGCGAAAAGTTCGGGCGCCCGGACGTTCACTTGCCCAGAGAGGGCCCGATGAGGCGCCCGAGCGACTCCGAGCCAAAGCGAGGAGGGGGAAGAAATCGCAAGTAGATCCTCATCCGGGCTGTCTGGCATCTGAAGGAAATGAGACAAAGCCGTTCAAGAAGATACTCAATGCCGGAATTCAACAAGGGATGAATAAACCGATATAATTATATTTTGTAATTTTAAATCACAATTGTTGACAAAAAGGTTACATTATAACCCAATGTGATTACTTTATGATTGAAAAACCCCGCCAGACTCCGCGACCAATTTTCCTGGTTATTCTTGTAATAATTATCGCTTCTGCCGGAGCAACGGTTTTTTTATTTCTGTCGGGATTGAATAATTCCGGAAACCAGTATTGCCGACTGGATAGTTCCGGTAAGCTTCTCGATACCTGCGTACCACTTTTCAGGATTGTGAACGGGACAAATGATACAATACAATTTGACAATAGTTCTCTCCTTGGGGGTCCCGCTCCCCCTGCAGATGAATGCAATCATTATGCAGAAATTGCTCTTGAACAGTATGGAGGATTACCAGAGGATGCAGTTCTTATCGGTATTGAAAACGGCACAATTGGATTGAAATATAATCCGACAACCAAAGAATCCACCCCCCCTGTAGTTGAGACTCGCCGTCTTACCTACCTACAAAAGCCGTATGGCTTTTCAATCGTGAAAAAAGGCGGAAAAATGCAAGTTGATATTGGAGCAGGCGGTGTTATCCCGGAGTTGGAGAAACACTGGTATTCTCTTGAGGAAACGGGGCTGATAAAAATTATTTCTCAGTCCGAAGCGGTTCAAAGGCTCCAGGAGGGACAGTGTCATGATTTACCGGATCTTGCCCTTAACCTTTCAATTCATAATATGACACTAGGCTACTATCCACCGGTCAATAAAATAGTACCACAATATCTTGAACCGGTTTGGATAATTGATGCAATTGATGAAACCCGGGGACGATCCATGCAATTGTATGTGCCGGCAGAAGCTAATCAATCAGGAGGGTACAAAACTCCCGAGCTTCCAGTCTCGCGCTATAAAAATTTCACATTGATCCGTAACGATACAATCAGGCAAAAAAATATCTATCCTGCAGGGATTTGGCTCGGGCCCACCGGCCCGGTTGATAGGGAAAACGCATCGAACACAATAAAAATGTTTACAGAAAAACCCGACCTCAATCTAACCTATAAAGGAAGATTTTTTGAATCTGGGAGCGGAGGTTGCGGGGGTTCATCCTATTTCTGGGATTATTATGAATTCTCAACGCCGGATTGTAATTTTCGGGTAGATTCATACACCGGGACAATGCTGCTTGCTTCGCTGAATACAACCTGCTCGAATGCAAAAATCGGGGCATTTAACATGTCAAAGGCAACAGTCCCGTCACCGTCAATGATATCTAAAGTCACAAATTTTACCAGGGAACGGTATTATCATTTCGATCAACGTCGTATGAATCTGGATGTATCTTCGTATTCCTGGTATTCTAATGATTTTTTTGATTTTAGAGGGGACAGGGCAGTTCAATCAGATTATGAGATCTGGCTGAATTTCAGGCCAGATGATGGATTGTTAACCAATTATGTAGTCAGAGATGATGTTGTGGAATATGCGTGTATGGATGGCGGGAAACCAATTAAGATTCGAAAAGAATAAGGGGGGAGAATTCTATCGGGATTGGGTTTTTAATTATTATAATTTAGAGCCCTTTACGCGACGCACTTATCAAGATCTTAAAGCTCAATCGAAATCCCTGACTAATTTTGAACATTGATCGTGACCCGTACTCCCACTTGCCTTGCCGTGTCCCGCGAGAGGCTCATCGTGGCGGAGAGCCATCGTTCATCATCGGGTTTTAAAAACGTGAGAATTTCAAAAAAAAATCTTATTCCTTCCCCGCCACCGTCACGATCACATCGCCGACCGTGATCATGTCGACTTTGGCGCCCTCTTCCATGGATGGAAATGAAACATTTCATAAACCTTTACTGGAATTAGTCTGTATTTGGGGATAATACACCGTTCGGTTTTTTCCGAACAATCATATCCGATTTTATATATTTTAATTCTGAATTTGATATTGCCTCAAAGTATTCTGGTCTTGGATACTTGTGGGAGGATGTCAATGAATAGGTATTTACTAATATTGATAACCGGTTGCCTGCTGATTGTGCTGTCAGGTCCGGTGAGTGCACTGCCCTCAGCACATAACTATGATTGTTCGGATACCACACCGACTGCCTCCGATGCACAGGCTGATCAGTCCTCAATGGGTTATACCAGTGCATGGACCACCAATGCATTTGGCTTGGATGCCTATAATCAGTTTAAGTCGGATGCTATTTTTTTCTTCAATGGTCATGGCCTCTACTTTGACGATTCTCATAAGGGGGGCGGAATCCAATTCTCATCAGACTCCTGGATTCTAGCAAGTACGGATGGTCATTATCCTGGATCTTATCAGTATTACCTCTCTGATTATGGAACCGATATCAAGGATGTCCTGCTTGCAGTATACCTTGCATGCTACTCATCACATTACAACCCGTACAACGGGGATCTCCTTTCGAAGACCGTTACGGACAAAGGAGCGGATATCGCTATTGGATTCGATGGTGAGATCGTAACAACCAAAGGAATATCATGGTCTGAAAGTTTCTGGGATCGTGTCCGGAATGGTGAGAGCGTTTCAAGTGCTACAAGCAATGCAAAAGATGACTGTTATTGGCAGCAGTTACCTATTGGCTATCATGGTATTGATACCTATGAAATCTCCGGTAGTTACAACAGTTACCTTACACCGGCCCGGTATGGTGTCATTTAAGAGGTGAATGAAAATGAAAAAAATAATTATTGTTTCAATTCTTTGTATTGCCCTGATGATTTCATCGGTGTCAGCATTGGCTGCTACAACTTCTATCGGTGTCGATGCTGCGAAAGAGAATGTACAAAAATTTGTCAATACCCCTCTCGTTCAGATCCAGTACCAGGAAAGCAAATACCTGGATCTGGGGGATTATTACGTATTCAGTACCGGGAATGGACAGGCTTATGTCAATATGTACACAGGTGTGGTTGAGCGTGCATCGTTTACTGATGCCCTAGAATCTCCGGGGAACCTCAGGCTTGATTTTATCCAGGCTAAAGCGATTGCAGGCAAATATGCCGAAGAGAAATATCCGGGCTTTTCGGATATGAACATGCAACTGACAGGGTCTGGTTTAAAGAATCATGGTGATGTCGGAAGTGAGTATTCTTTTATCTGGAGAGAGAAAATCAAAGATGCTCTGACTCCGAATATGGTCGTTGTTAATGTCAATTCAGGATCCGGTAAAGTAATTTCATATATCGGAATCCAGAGGGAGATTACCTGCTCAACTGAACCCGGAATATCCCGTGATGATGCAATAAAAATCGCAGAAAAACAATTTCCAGAGATCAAGGTTTTCGATTCCTCGATAGAGCAGTCTATTGAATATACTAAGCCAGGTATTCAGTCCCTGACATGGGTGATTACCCTAAAAGGTGAACCTGATGATCATGTTCTCCAGGGAGGGCTGGTTGTAATCGATGCACTGACCGGTAAGGTACTAGTGAGCGCCCCATATCTCTAAATCATCACGCACTCTAACGAGATATGATGCGCTCAAGGATTTGGGTATGGATAGCTGTCATTGTTTCCATAATCCTACTTTTTTCAGTAAATTATTACATACTCGTTCTGTCACCTTTTGGACATGAACATCGGAAGGAACCCATTCACATGACATACTGGATACTCGCGTCCGGTTTGGAGCGAGGGGCTTCTGAATATGAGTCTCCTGTCATCATTTATGACAATGAGACCGGCGAAACCTGGCAAATTCGGGATAAGGATCGGTTGAACAATGCGATAGTAATCGAAGATCGCAATAGTAATAATCAGTCATCCCCGGTTAACACCTTGTATACACCAGATGTAACAATTGAGGGAAATAATATCAGTCTTGATTTTTTGGTCTGGAACGGTGCCGGTGAGGACTGTGCCAGTGCTGTTCTCAATATGACGACCAGTTATGAGAACCTGAATCCGGAATCAGGTTCATCAGATGGCCCCACATATACCAGTGCCGCAACCCGGGCGTATATACTCAATCTGTCGTCCGGGGAATCTGCGGAAGTCCGGGTAACAACTGAGATTCCGGAACCCGCGCCGGGAAAAACCATCCGGTTTAGGATTACTCTCAGGTCTCCGGATGCGTTCATGACCGATACGGGAACTTTGCGTACGTATGATCCGCTCGGGCTTCCACGGGGAGATGCGACTTTTATAATAAAAGCAAAGGATGCACCGGAATTGGTACCGTTACCTACGATTCGTGCAGGTTGAGAGAGACCGCATCTCCCTTTTTACCGGGTGATTATGTAAAAACCCGATTAAAACCTTCTTCGGGTTTTTTTATGAATTCTTACCTTCTTCCAATAGTATTACGGTTATACCCGCCGAAAATCTCATGAAGGAGCTATTTCAGGATA
>JAQWDG010000063.1 GCA_028705545.1 Methanoregula sp.
TACTGCACGCCCGGATCCGGCGTGTTGTTGCCCATCCAGACAAGCGATTCCTCCCAGTCGGGATCGAGCCGGATGCCCCCCAGGGATGCACTGGCATAGATGCCGGAGACCGAAGTGCCGACAAAGAGAACCGCGATAAGGACCGCTACGGCAAGGAACCCGAGCACAGGGTAATCGGATGCGGCAGTCCCGGCGGCAGCCTTTTTTGCTTTTTTCGATATTTTCTTCCGGCCTTCCAACGGTATGGTGCGGTCTTTTGATTCGGGATCACGGGAATTCCGGGCAGCACCGATGGCCCGGTGCACTGCCGGCCATGCCTGTTCTATAGCAAATCCCATAAGGACGGCAGAGAGCAGCGCGATGTTTATGGCAAGATAATACTCGTACCTCACGTGCTGCCAGGTGGCAAAAAAGATCACCGCAGACCATGCAAGAAGAAAGATCTGGTGCGGGCGGACATTTTTGAAATTTTTCCAGGCAAGAACGAGAAATCCCCCGGCAAAGAGGAGCAGGCCGTAGTTGAACGAATTCCACGCATCTCCAGGCGACCAGCCCCGGGCCTCGAGAACGGTCTGCGTGACCGGTGCCTGGCCAAAAAAGGCAAAGAGCGATGCAATGAGCAGGCCGTAGATCTGCGGGACGGCGATATAGAGGATCAGAGCACCGGCCGCAGCGCACCCGGCAAGCGCGGCAGGGAAATACCACCGGTTTTTCCCGGCGCAGTACCGGGACAGGCAATAGAGGATGACCGTTCCTGCAATCAACCCAAGATATGCATAGATATGCCCGATGGAATAGGTCGAAAGACTCAGCCCTGGATCCTTGATCCCGAAGATCAGCAGGCCGATACATGCCGTGACAAAGACAATGCTGTTGACCACGAGGAGATATTCACCCGAATGCCCGCGGTACGCATCGATGACGAACTGTACGACCGTATAGACTCCCACGATCAGGGCAAAGAGGATCATGGTCGGCATGACAAAGAGACCCAGGAGATAGCCGATACCGGCGACAAACGCTAAAAAGAGGATTTTTTTCTGCGCTGCGATCTGTTTTAAGTCGATTGCGGCGTCACGGGCCGATATGAGTGCATAACAGTACAGCAGGCAGAACAGGGTCGAAAAAAGTACCTCCGCGATATGGTGATCGATATACCCGTACAGGGAGACGGTATAAAACTGCCCGGAGACTGCTGCAGTAAAACCGGATGCCAGGATGCCGGTCTTCCAGTCACCGAAGTACCGCCCCACGTAATACATGAGCACGACAATTGCGGCGGCAAAAAGCGGGGTGGCAAGGAGGGCAGTCCCGATAATTTCAGGACGCGTAAATGCCCCGGTGATCATACAAACCGTGGCAATGATCGTGGGAAAGAGCGGGCCCCAGTAGACGACCGTCCCGTGCGGGTAATAGGACATGGGATCGAACCAGTTGTACCCCGGGAAATGGGCGAGGATCAGTTCGACCTGCCGCAGGTTATAGAAGGGGTCGTCCATGGCCACCAGGCTCATGATGTCCGTGGTCCCGGTTGTGAGACCGGGGAGCAGGCGCAGCCAGAGGGCAAAGAGGGCAAAAAACGCAACAAGGCCGGCGATCAGGTAGTTCCGGCGTTTTTTAAAAGCGGGGGGGATCATCGTAAAACAACTCACGGGGAAAAGGCCCATGCAGGAAAAAACATGGGCTGTTATTCTTCCTTCTTTGTCTCCTTCTTCCGTTTCAGGTAGTACCACGCGCCGGCTCCTGCCGCAGCAATCACGATAATAATTACCACAATGAGTTCAGGAGTGACAGAAAATCCGATTGTCCGGGGCACTGCCGACATCTCACCTTTGGGGCCGCCAAGATTCGTATCGCTGGTACTGACACCAATTTCGAGAGGGGTTGGGGTTACGCGATATTTTTCCAGGAGCGTTGCATTGGCAAGCGAGGCATTGGTCACGTTGAGTTCCTGCACGGTCGCTACCGGCCCGGTTTCCTGTGCGGAAGGAACCGCAGCTCCGGCCGAAGGCAGGCAGAGACCGGCAAGCACGCAGATAACAAGTACGAAAATTACCGACCGTTTGCTCATGGGGATCAGGCTCTGTTAACCAAGAGTTCGACCGGACATATCATGAGGCTTGCGGTCAAAACCGCAACGTTTTACGCTGATGGCAGCCCGTTACCGGGACCACATCCGCGATCCCTTTTCTGATTAAAAATTTTTGCCCTGACAGTGAGGGGATTCATAACCGAGTAATGAGATACCTAAAATAAGACGGGTTTATGGCAGCACTTCCTCTCACTCCGATCATACCGGCACGGCCTTTTTTAAAATGGGCGGGAGGCAAGTCGCAGCTTCTCTGTGAGTTTGGAGGCCGCCTGCCCGGTAAAAAAACCGGAGACCGGAACGTTACCGGCTTTGTCGAACCCTTTGTCGGGGGAGGGGCGATGTTTTTTTATTTTCGCCAACGGTTTGTGTCCGCGGAGAGCACGATCTGCGATATCAACCCCGAACTCATCCTCGCTTACCGGGTCATCCGGCAAGCGGCAGACGACCTGATCGCGGAACTCGGGATCATCGACTCCGCGTTCCGGGAAAAAGACGACCGGGAAAAGGAAGCGTTTTACTACCGGATGCGGGACACATTCAACGAAACGAAAACTGCGAACGGATCCGGCATGCCGGGCCCGGGAGAAATACGGCACGTGGCACAGCTCATCTTCCTCAACCATACCTGTTACAACGGCCTGTTCCGGGTCAATAAAAAGGGAAGGTTCAATGTCCCGTTCGGCAGGTACAAAAACCCGGATATCCTGAATTGCGATAATATCCGTGCCGCATCGCACCTTCTTGAAAAAACCCGGATCATTCAGGGCGATTTTGTTGCGTGCAGGAAGTACGTGGACGACGAGACCTTCGTGTACCTCGATCCGCCGTACCGGCCGCTCAGCGCCACGGCCTCGTTTACCTCATACTCCCCGACCGGATTTACCGACCGCGACCAGAAACGGCTCGCACGGTTTTATAAGGCCCTCGACCGCAAAGGGGCGATGGTGATGTTGAGCAACTCCGATCCCCTGACAGAGAACAACGGAGATTCGTTCCTCGAAGACCTCTATGCCGGGTTCCGTATCGAGCGGGTGCCGGCACGACGGATGATCAACTGCAAGGGTGGCCGGCGCGGGGCGGTAAGCGAGCTCATCGTCACCAACTATTAACCATAATAGGGAAGCCGGCCACACCCGCGATCAGTTTCATGCCGCAAGCGCGATCTCTTTAATATCCGCTTTTTAGATCATTAAGCACCGTGACAGGATTCGAACTGGTCTCAGCATTTGCTCCCGCAGGGTCCCAGCCGGAAGCGATAGCAAAACTCAACGACGGGATTGCCGACAATGCCCGGTTCCAGACACTCCTTGGCGTCACCGGTTCCGGCAAGACTTTTACGATGGCAAACGTGATAGCAGCGGCAAACAAACCGACGCTTGTCATTGCCCACAACAAGACGCTCGCCGCCCAGCTCTACCAGGAGTTCTGCGACTTTTTCCCGAAAAACCGTGTCGAGTACTTTGTCTCCTATTACGACTATTACCAGCCCGAGTCCTACCTCCCGGCAAAAGACCAGTACATCGAGAAAGATTCGTCGATAAACCCGAAAATAGAGATGCTCCGGCTCTCGGCTACCGCATCGCTCTCGTTTCGGCGCGACGTGATCGTGGTCGCCTCGGTCTCTTGCATCTTTGGGTTGGGCAACCCGGAGAACTTCCGGAACATGGGTTTTGATCTCTCGGTCGGCCAGAAAATCTCCCGAAACGAGATCATGAGCCGGCTTTTGGACATCCAGTTCGAGCGAAACGATATCGACCTTGGGCCCGGGAAGTTCCGGGTCAAGGGGGACACCATCGATATCGTGCCCGGGTACTTCAACGATATCATCCGGATCGAACTTTTCGGGGACGAGATCGAACGGATCCGCGAGGTGGACAAAAACACCGGGGCAAAAAAGGAGGAGTTGAAATATTTCTACGTGTATCCGGCCCGGCATTTCGTTACTCCCGAGAGCGCCCAGAAGCGGGCGATTGCCTCCATCAAAGAGGAACTCGATGAAGTACTGCCCACGCTCGGGCTTATCGAGGCGCACCGGCTCAGGCAGCGCACGAACTTTGACCTCGAAATGATTCAGGAGACCGGATCCTGCAAGGGGATCGAGAACTATTCCCGGCATTTCGACGGCAGGAGTGCCGGCGAAAAACCCTACTGCCTGCTCGATTATTTCCCCGAAGATTTCCTCATGATCATCGATGAGAGCCACCAGACGATCCCGCAGCTCCACGGGATGTTCAACGGCGACCGTTCGCGTAAGGAGACGCTTGTGAACTACGGCTTCCGGCTCCCGTCCGCGCTCGATAACCGCCCCTTGAAATTCCACGAGTTCGAGCAGTACATGCGCCAGGTGGTCTTTGTCTCGGCAACACCGGGCCCGTACGAACAGAAGCACTCCACGCAGGTAGTCGAGCAGATCATCCGCCCGACCGGGCTTATCGACCCGGCAGTCGAAGTCCGCCCCATCGAGGGGCAGACGCTCGATGTGATCGAAGAGACCAAAAAGACGATCGCCCGGGGCGACCGGGTGCTCGTGACCACGCTCACGAAAAAACTCGCCGAGGAGCTCTCCGAGTACCTTGCCGATCGGGGAATCAAGACCCGGTACCTCCACTCCGAGATCCAGACGCTCGAACGCACCGAGATCATCCGACAGCTCCGTCTCGGCAAGTTCGATGTGCTCGTCGGGATAAACCTCCTGCGGGAGGGCCTCGACATCCCCGAGGTCGGGTTCATCGGTATCCTCGACGCGGACAAGGAAGGGTTCCTCCGCGATGCCCGGAGCCTGATCCAGATCATCGGGCGGGCGGCCCGCAATGTACATTCAAAGGTGGTCCTGTACGCGGACTCCGTCACCGATTCAATGAAAGCCGCGATCAGCGAGACGCAGCGCCGGCGCGAGCTGCAGATCGCCTATAACGAAAAGCACCACATCGTCCCGCAGACGATTATAAAACCGGTAAAGGAAAAGGAGGTCGAGGTAAAGGATACCAAGTACCTCCCGAAGGCGGAGATCCCGAACGTGGTAATCGATCTCGAAAAACAGATGCGGGACGCGGCGGACAATCTCGATTTCGAGCGGGCGATTGCATTGCGCGACCAGATAAAAAAATTAAACGAGCGGTTAAAAGAGGGCGGGAAACACCCGTAGTTTCCCGGCGGCCCGGCTACTTTGCCAAAAACTCTGCGGGGACGCTGGCATTCTCTTTGTCGCGCATCCCGACGCGGTAATAGCGCTTGATGAACTCCCGGACCTTCTCCGATTCGATCCAGCCCTGGTCGAGCTGGGTGACGATCCGGTCGATCTCCCGTGCCTGCAGCACGATCTTATCGGTCACATCGCCGGGGGTAAGGCTGGAAAGCCCGACAATCACGGCAAGCGGGTTTCTTATATGGTCGCCGAGGATCGCGAACTGCTCGATGTTCTTTTCTATCTGTTCGAGGGCCTGCCTTTTGACCGCCTCCATCTGCTTTTTGTCGGTGATATCGATAAACGAAGCCATGATGCAGACCGGGCTGTCGCGTTCGTTCTTCACGAGATTAATCCAGAGGAGGACGTAGAACGATTTCTTATTTATCTTATAAAGGCAGATTTCGCCAAACCAGCTCCCCTTCTTTTTCAGCGCTTCCTTAATGGTCTCCCCAATATCCTTAGACGCCACGTATTCCCAGAGAGTTTTTCCGGTAAAATCCACTGCCCCCTGCGAACCCATCAGGGTATGGAGGGACGAGTTCACGTAGGTGATGGTATAATCGTGGTTCATGATCGCGATCGCGTTGATGGACGAGCTGATCGCGTGGTCCTTGATAATTAATGCCTCTTCTGCCTGTTTCCTCGCGGTGATATCCACGATCGTGCAGACGAACTGGTCGTCGGCCAGCTGGCCGGCGGAGAGCAGCACCCACCGGGGCGAGCCGGCTTTTGTGACAAACCGGGTTTCGAGGTTTTCGACATTTCCCTGGCCCGACAACAGGGAGAAGAAGTGCTCGCGGTCCGACGGGTCAGCCCAGAGCCGGTCGAACGGGACGGCGGCCGCTTCTTCCGGTACATACCCGAGCGTTTCGGCAAAACGCCGGTTTACCTCGACAACCGACCGGTCAGAATCCCTGACAAGGCCAATCCCGGCTTCGGAATGGTTGAAGATCCCCCGGTACTTTACCTCGTTCTTACGCATGTGCGTGGCAAGGCTTGAAACGACTGCGGCAACACCGATTACGACAAAACAGGTGACGGCAGAAGCGGCAAGGTTCTGGACGGCGCCGTTTGTGAGGAGCGCCACTATCCCGATATAGAGGGCAGCGACTCCGACCGCATAGATCACGCCCCACCGGGGATACCAGTAGGCCGCAATCACGATCGGGATATAGAGGAGATTGGTAGCAACAGCGGTTGTACCATAGTGGAAGGCAAGGATATTGATCAAAAGCGCAAGGATGGTGGTGTTGACGATGATAAAGAGCCAGAGATCGACCAGGCTTTCCTCGCGTTCCAAAAACAGGGATCTCTTCTCCAGCTTCATGCACGACCGGTCCTGCGTATCGTTTTTAAAAAACCGGGGAACGGCCCTCTCGCTTTTCCCATGGATATCCCCGCGTATGATTCCTCATTGCACAAACCTCAATTAATACTTTTTGGTGGATATTCCCCGGATAACGCGAAAAAACCCGGCGATCGGGGAACAAACATCAGAAAAGTCCCGGTTTGGTTTTTCCTGTCCGGTATTCACGAAAAATGGCAGAGTCACACAACGGCATACCTGCCTCATCTAAAAAAAACAATAAACGAGAGTCCCGCCGGCTTATCCGAATCCCCACTGGGCGAGCGTTGTATGCGAGGGATCGACATCCTTCCAGGTCCAGCCGAGCGCCTCGATGATCCGGGAGATCGGCTGCTCGATGGTCTTTTCCAGCATCAGTTCCCAGTCGGGCAAAAACTCCTTTGGTACCTGGTCGGCATACTCGAAACAGAGCACATCGGTCTTCGGGTACTTCCCGGTGACGGCCCTGATATAGATCCTCTTCGGCTTGCTGCCCTTGCCAAACTCCGTGTGCAGGTGCTGGTTGGCGTACCGGGCCCCCCGCACCTGTGCGTCATCGGTTTCGTAATCGTCCAGGGACTTTCCGATCCCGCCGGGGATGCCGATCTCATCGAGCGAATACTTCCCGGCCCGGTACTTCGTGATGATGCCGCCGAGGTATGCCTTGATCTCGGGATATTCCACGCCGGCAAGGATCATCTCCATTACTTTTCTCTGGACGACTTTTGTTATCTGCGGGGTATCGCTCCGCCGGGTCTCAAAGCCCACGATATCGATCTGGTCGGCATCCTTCCCCTCTTTCCAGACAAGACGTCCGGCGTACCGCTTCTTTTTCCCGGCCTGGAAGAACCGGGCATAGATCTTCTCGAATTTGATTGAGAAGTAATGGGTATCGGCGTGCAGCTCGCTCTTCGCAAAGTCCTGGTAGCTCGCGTTGAGCAGTTTTTCGAGCATCCGTGCCGTCTCGATCGTCTTATCCTGCGGGAGCGGCGGGATCTGCACCATGCAGGAATCCGTATCGCCGTAAATTACTTTATAGCCCTGCTGCTCGATGATGCGCCGGGTGTGCTCGATGATGGCCCGGCCGACCGAGGTCACGGCAGCGCCGATCTCCCGGTCGAAGAGCCGGAACCGGGTGTAACCCGAGACACCGTAGTACGTGTTCATGATCACCTTGAGCACGTTCTGCTGCATGTCGTAGAGGAGGTATTGCGGCGAGCCGTACGGGAAGGTATTCCGGAGCGCCTTCCTCGCATCGCGCTCCTTTAAGAGTTCCGAAAGGATGCTCCGGGTCAGCCCGTCCGGCTGCTTCCTGAACCGGATGCCGTTCGGGGCAACGAGCTCGCCATTCGGGTCCTTTGTCTCGGGCGAGGCGTTGATCGTCATCATCGCCATCGGGTAGAGCGATTTTAGATCGAGGACGATCACGTTCTCCCTGACCCCTTTGCTCGGCTCGAAAACAGTCGCCCCTTCGAACTCCTCGGCATTCGCAAATCCCTTGGACGGGAGGACGTACTTCCCGTGGGCCTTGCGCAAGATATAGACATCGATCACGCTCGACGAATTGAGCGTTTTGTCGAGCGGGCAGCCCACGTACCGGGCGATCTCCCGGTAGAACCCGACGATGTTGTCCTTTTTGTCGATCGCAACGCAGAGCTCGACATCCTTGAAGTTGTACTCGACAAGGAGCGC
>JAQWDG010000064.1 GCA_028705545.1 Methanoregula sp.
CGCCGCGTCCAGAAAGTAAGAAAGGCAGTCGAACCGGCCGGGAGCAGCAAGGCCGACTGGCAGATTGTCTGCGAGCTCGCAAAGGCCATGGGCAGCGAGAAGGACTTCGCGTTCAAGGACGCAGAAGCGATCTTTACCGAAATTACAAAGACCGTCCCGGCGTACGCAGGCATCACCTACGCTGCGCTTGAACGGCCCGAGGCAGTCCAGTGGCCGGCAGCCGGCGGCAAGTTCGGGACAGCGGTTCTTTATGCCGACAAGTTTGCGACAAAGGACGGCAAGGGTGTCTTTGCCGCGGTCGAGTACAAGGCTCCGGAAGCAGCCGGGGCTGAATTCCCGTTCGCGGTCGAGGGCCAGTGGCCGATGGGCACGCTCTCCCTGCACACCGCTGAGATCCTTCGCGAGTTCCCCGAACCGGTCGGCGTGATCAACAAGGCCGATGCAAAGGCGCTCGGCATCGCTGACGGTGCGAGCGTGAAGGTTACCGCAAAGTCCGGTGCATCCGTGCAGGTACGGGCTGAGGTAACTACCGATATCAAGCAGGGTGTCATCGCTGTTCCGGGAATGCACGGTGCTGCCGTTGCAAAGGTTGAGAAAGTGTCAGGAGGGAACTAACCATGACAAAGAAAGGCGACATGCTCTACGCGTGGACCAACGATGCAGAGATCCAGAAGACTGCAGAGCTCGGTGGTGCGGTAACTACCCTCTGGAAGTACGCTCTTGAGTCAAAGACGGTCGATGCGGTCCTTGTCATCGCGAAAGGTAAAGACCTCTACGATGCAAAGCCGACCCTTGTGACCGACCCGGCCCAGCTTGCAAAGACTGCCGGTTCGCTCCACTGCGGTACCGTCCTCCTGCCCAAGCTCATCAAGAAGTATTTCAACGGCGCACGGGACATGAAACTCGGTGTCACGGTCAAGGGCTGCGATGCGATGGCGTTCTACGAACTCGCGAAGCGCAAGCAGATCAACCTCGACAACATCTACATGATCGGTGTCAACTGCGGTGGGTCGGTCAGCCCGGTCCTTGCCCGCAGGATGATTGCCGACAAGTACGGCGTTGACCCGGACAATGTCCACAAGGAAGAGATCGACAAGGGCCAGTTCATCATCGAGTACGAAGGCGGACACAAGGGAATTTCCGTTGACGAACTCGAAGAGGTCGGCTACGGCCGCCGGACCAACTGCCGGCGCTGCAAGATGAAGATCCCGCGCCAGGCAGACCTTGCGTGCGGTAACTGGGGAGTTATCGGCCCGAAGGCCGGAAAGGCAACCTTTGTCGAGGTCTGCTCTGAGAAGGGCGCGAGCCTCATTGACGGTGCAGTCAAGAAAGGTCTCCTTGCAACCGAGGCCCCGATCCCGAAGGGTATCGAGATCCGCGGTAAAGTCGAAGGCGCTATGTTCAAGCTCGGCGACAAGTGCCGGGCAAAGGACTTTGAAGGTCTTGGCGAGGGCAAGGACCGGTTAAGGAAGATCATGGAGGAGACGAGCCGCTGCATCAAGTGCTACTCGTGCATTTCCGCCTGCCCGATCTGTTACTGTGTCGACTGCACGACAAAGAACCCGGTCTACGTAAAGACCGGTGCAGTCCCGCCGGACTTCATGTTCCACCTCATCCGCTACGCACACATTGCGGACTCCTGCGTGAACTGTGGCCAGTGCGAGGAACTCTGCCCTGCGGAGATCCCGAACGCGCTCTTCATGCACGCCCAGCAGGTCGAGCTCGAAAAGATGTTCGGCCACGTGCCGGGACGCGACATGGAACTGCCGCTCCACGCGTTTGTCGAGGAGAAGGCAGAGCGTGCCCGTCTCGCAAACACCCACAGCGACATGATCTACGAGAACGTGTTCAACCCGGTCCCGAAGAAATAATCCTGCCATTTTTTTCTTTTTTTACCGGGAATCCGGTGGGTTTTGTAAAACTGAGTGTTCTGCTTGGTTTACACACAGGACTGTGTAAAAATCAAAGATATATTCTCAACAAACGGCTGCTGTCTGCCTGCGTTGCATTTGTTACTCCGTGGATATGGACAGGGGCAAAAAAACAGCGAGCACTTGCCCTCCTCTCCCCCCCTCGCGCTCAACGGGTAGCACAGCCACACCCGTTTTGCCAAGGGGAGTACCTAAAAACAGGATGATGTTATCTTGACAATTTATGCCGGTACCATGATTGCGCAGCCCCAGCCGAGCCCGCGATAGGTCTCGTATCCGGGCGTGCAGGCAAAAGCAACAAGGGTTTTTTTGCCGCCAACCCGTTCGATGGAAAATCCCTTCTCACCGGCAAGCGCTTTTTTTATCCCGGTGATTGTCGAGACATCTTCCACGAGCTCTCCTTTCCCGTCGCTTGCAGCGATTACTTTCCCGCTGTTGTTGAAAAGGATGACCCGGGAACCGGCTTTATCGTTTTCCAGGAGCCGGACATTTTTGACAATATACTCTGCCTGTTTCCAGTCAAAAATTACGGCAAGGACGCCGGTGACCCGTCCATTGGTCAAGCCCCCTTCCCGGACCGCCGCAGCGTAGATAACGGCATTGTCCCTGGTAAGTGTGCAGGGCCCGATGTCCTGTACGAAATACTCTAACCCGTTTGCCGTTGCAGCAGCTCCCGAGAACCAGCGCTCCGCCGAAATGTTGCTTCCCTCCAGCGGGAACTGGCCGGGCCGTCCGTTTGCAATGATCCGGCCGTCCTTGTCGGCAAGAACCAGCTCCTTGTAGATCGTGTAGTTTTTTAGGATGATGTCCATCCGTTTTACCGCAAGCCGGGCTTTTTCCTCATTGGCCTCGTCAGCGCAGGCTTCGACAAATGCGGATTCCGTTGCCCACCAGCGGACATCGGCCGTCCGCTCGTACAGGTTGCGGTCCAGGATTTCAATCGCATTGAAGGCAAGGTCGCTTAACCGGTTTCCCCGGGCGTTTTCCTCGGCTGTCGCCATTTCGTGCTCGGTGCCGCTGATCTCGCCGTCAAGCTTTTCCGCAGTCACCTGGATATCGTCGCTTAACCGTTTCATCTCTTCAGAGACCACCGCGAATCCCTTCCCGACATCTCCGGCCCGCGCAGCTTCGATACGGGCATTTAACGAGAGCATCTTTACCGATGCGTTAATCTCCCGGATGGCAGAAAGTCCGATTCTCATCTTGTTGATTGCTTCGCGGGAAAAATTATCCCCGCAAGTCTCTGACGACGTCATCTAAGAAGCATGTTTCCTCCCCGATATTTATATAACTGCCTATCTCTATAGTCCTTCACGATTTACCATTATAATTTGTATTTTCAAAATTGCCGTTCATTAATGGTTTATTTAATTAACTAAACCAACTGCAAAAAGTCTCTTAAAATTCAAATTATTTATTTATAATATAGTTAATTAGTAAAATATAGAGAATATATCAGAGCCGGTGCAGTTCCCGGAGCCTGCGGACCCGTTCCCGGGCAGCATCCGATGGCACCGGTACCGGTTTCTGTTCCCGGTGCCCGGCCACCGCACCGAGGATTGCCCGCACTGCTTCCGGGTGGGACTGCCCGTATCCGCCTTCGAGCACGAAGGCCGGAACGGTACCGGCATCGATCAGCATCCCGGCGAGGATCCCGTAATCTCCGGGTACAAGGCCCATTCCCCCGGCCGGGTCGTCAAGAAGGGCGTCCTGCCCGGCCGAGACAATCACGAGATCCGGCCGGAAGCGTTCGAGTGCGGGAAGGATGAGCTCCGAAAAGACACACGCATAATCGCCAAGCGTGCTTTCGAGCGGGAGCGGGGCGTTTACCGTGTACCCTCTCCCGCTACCGATCCCGCACTCGTCCGCATTTCCCGAGTGCGGGAAGATCCCTTCTGCATGGACCGAGCAGTAGAGCACCCGGTTGTCCGCGTAAAAGATCTCCTGCGTCCCGTTGCCGTGGTGCACGTCCCAGTCTACAATTGCCACGCGGTCGACCGAACTAAGTGCTTCTGCCGCTGCGATCGCTGCATTGTTCACAATACAAAAGCCCATTGCCCAGCCCGATGCCGCGTGGTGGCCCGGGGGACGGACGAGCGCAAAGCAGCTCTCCCCGTCAAGGGCGCGGTGCGCCGCAGCGATTGCCGAACCGGCGGCAAAGGTGGCGACCTCGCACGACTGTGGCGTAAGATACGTGTTTGCGTCCAGGAATCCCGGGATATAGAGGTTCCCGGAGAAATACCCTCCCGTACACCCGAACTCGTCTACCGTATCGTATGCGGAGCGGAGCGTACACTGCCGGCGCAGCCATGCGAGATAACCGGGCTGGTGCACCCGCAGCAGATCGATTTTGTCCGCTGCGGCCGGAGCCGATACCGTAACACCGGCCGGAAGATCCCGGAGAACCGCGTTTACACGATCCCAACACTCGATATGGCCCGGGCGGTTGTGGTACTGGAAGACCGGCCCGGAAATGACAGAACACTTCATAGTAAACAACCTGGAGACGGACGACCGTGCAGTCAGGAGAATATCGGGCATGCCATAAGAAAGGCTTGCGGTTATGCTCCGGTGTACCGGAACCGGCCGTTATTTTTCATTATATCCAAAAAAGAGAAGACCTGCTCTTGTTTTGCAGATCTTTTCTAAACGCTGTCCGGAGATTGTGGCCAGCCGGTAAATGCCCGAAACCGTTTACTTTATCAAAAAGTAAAATGCGGTCGAATAATTGCGTAACGGTCAAACGGGGCGCGCATTGTTCTTTTCCCGGCCGGAACGACAATTCCCGTGCACTTAATCGGGCCCCGTTTTTGCCAATTCACGCCGGTCGTACCGCAGGATTCGGGAGCCCGGCCTGCGATCCTGACTGTTTACGTCCCGGCATCTGCCATGCGAATCCGGGAAGCCTCTCCGGCGTAAACCTACCGGAAAGCATTTAGAAAGGATTAAGAGCGCGAAAAAAAATGATCAATTTGACCTATCTTGGGCAATATTCGATTCTCTCTGAAATTACACCAGATGTCCCCGGTTGCCTGGAATAGGAGCCAAGTCGTTTTAAAAAAAGAGGTGTGTTAGAGAATGGTGTTTCATCCTCCGGTAGCCATCGTCGCAAAAGCCGGTGACGCTGGAAAGTACAAAGTAGGCCTCCCCACATGGAACATGCTTGTCCGCGGGTTCATGTCGGGGGCATATATTGCAATGGGTGGTGCCCTTGCAACCGTGTGCAGCACGGGCATCCAGGCAAGTGACGCCGCACTGCGGTACGGCACGGCGAGTGCCGGGTTTTCCCAGCTGATCCTGGGGGCGGTCTTCCCGGTCGGTCTTATTATTACCGTCCTCACCGGTGCCGAGCTCTTCACGGGCGATGCAATGCTTGCCCCGATGGCGGCATTCATCCATAAGGTGAGCTGGGCTCAGGTCCTCAACCTGTGGCTCTGGGTTTATATCGGGAACTTCATCGGTTCGGTCGTGTGGGCATACATCTGTGCGAACGGCCCGTTCGTCTCGTTCGATGCAGCCGGTGTTGGTACCGTAACGGCTTTTGGTTCGCGTGCTATAGCAATAGCAACGGCAAAGACGAGTTACGTAGGCCTGATGGGATTCTACTCGGCGTTCCTGAAAGGTATTGCCTGTAACTGGCTTGTGAACCTCGCCATCCTGCTGGGTATCTGCGCTGACGACCTGATCGGCAAGTTCTTTGGGATCTGGTTCCCGATCATGGCCTTCGTGTCGAGCGGATTCGAGCACTGCGTAGCAAACATGTACTTTATCCCGGCCGGGATCTTTACGCAGGGCTTTATCACCGACCCGACCAAACTCTCAGCAAACGTGAACTGGATTACGATGTGGACGTCAAACCTCATCCCGGTCACTATCGGTAACATCGTGGGCGGGTTGTTCTTTGTCGGTATCGTCTACTGGGTTGCGTTCAGGAAAGAGATCGCAGCACTGAAGTAGACAGACTGCCATATCCTTTTTTACGATGAAGATCGGCAATGTCGAAGTGAAGGTCTCGATCCTCGCGATCGCGGTCTTTGTGGTTTTTACGCTCCTGCTGCTCGTGGCGTCCGTGTACAGCCCCGATGTGCGGTCGCAGCTGATCTGGCTCATCCCCGGGCTTTTCATGCTCCTTGTGATCCCGATCGCCCTTAATTATATGAGCCGGAGTCAGTACGCCGACATCACACCGGTCTACGAGGCTGAGGCAAAGAGTGTCCGGATCAAGCTCATCAACGAGAACATGATCGGAAAACCTGTCCGGATCCAGGGAGTTGTAGAGAAGATACGGTTCCAGTTCCTCAACCGCCCCCAGTACATCATTGCCGACCGGTCCGGAGAGATCTCGGTGAAAATGTTCACGAGCCCGGATGAAGACATCCACGAACACGATGTGGTTGAGGTGCTCGGCATGGTGATCCGCCGCTATATCGCGGTGGGCGATCCCGTGATCAACTGTGTCTCGATCAAAAAGACAGAGAACAGTATCTCTCTGCCGGACCGGAAGTAACCCGGTTTTTTGTGGTGTGCCTATGTCCCCGTCACCGGATACGGTAGGAACCGGGTCTTCCAGTATTACCCTGTACGAAGCGGCCGTGCCGGTGCTTGCTTTTGGCGGTGCTGCGCTCGGGGTCCTTGCATGGACTGTCCGGCTTGCAACCGACCTGCGTCTCACCGCGGCATGCTGCGTGGCTGCATCTGTTCTGCTCGCATATCTTGCATGGATCCGGCCCAAAAAGGATATCGTATCGCTTACGACCCCGATTTACGCATTCATCTTCTTTGCCGTACCTCCGGACGATCCCGTCGAGACCATCGTACTCGAACTGCTCTACGCGGCAAGCCTCACGGCCCTGCTGGTGCGGCTGAAGTACCGGTTCGGGAGTGCGGAACCGCCGGGCCGGGCAGAGGCAGCCCTCCCGCCGGTGCTTGTCGGGTATGTCGAAAAGCTCCAGCCTGCCTGTGCCTGCCTTCCCCCGGCCGCGGCGCACTGCGCAGCCACGGCATTTTTGCGGTACACGGCCGGGGAGTATGGCGAAGTACGGCATGAGGCCGATGAAGGGATCCTCGCGCTCGACCGGTCAGGCTGTGCTTCGGCGTTTGTTACCGCCTTTGAGATCGTGCGGGAGCAGGCCGAGATCACGGAGAAGTCCCGGCCCCGGCCGGAATGGTACCGGCATTTCGAACCCGCGGACGAACCTCTCCTTGCCCGGCCGCTGTCGGTTACAGAAAAAGGAGCGGACGGTTACGACCCGGGGTACGACGCAGCGCTCGACAATGCCCTGCTCCTGCTCTTTGCCGGGGCATGGAATGCAGTGCCGGAAGAACAAAAATTCCTCCGGACCGCGACCGCGTGTGCGGCCCGGATCATAAGCGGGTAAACCCGGCGGGATCCGGGGAAGGCTCCCGATCGACCCGATCTTTTTTCCCGTCCTGTTTTTTTAGACCGGTTCTTTCCGGTACAGGTATGCCATGATCAGCGGGGCGAGGATATATACCGCTGGGCTCCAGCTGAAGCCGGCGACTGCGACTGCGATCCCGGCAATGGAGAGGAGGGGAAATACCCAGCTCCAGGCAATCTCCCGGTCGATCCGGTCGACCGTAAGGCCGGGGACGAGAACCGTGCTGCGTTTCCGGAGATAATACCACTGGGCAATCGTGATAAGGCCGATCACAAAAATGTCGAGTTCGAAGATAATTGCACCGAGCACATCGTAGGGATAATCGCCCGCGATATTGGTGGAGAAGGGGACAAGGCAGACGAACGCAAGCGAAGTCATCGTGGTGACAAGCAGGGTGCGGTTGAGACCGGCAAGGTGCCGGAACTGCTGGTGGTGGAAGTACCAGAGGATGGCAAGGATGGTAAACGCGATGAAATAATGGAAGAGATCGGGAAGGATGCCCGTGACGATATCGTGGACGGGCGACGCCACCCGGATATGCTCGTACTTGCTTGGGACATCGATGGTCGTGACGAGCAGGGTCATGGAAAATGCGTAGATCGCATCGATCAGTGTCGTGACCCGGTCCTTGGGAATGAGTGTGCCTGCAAAGGATGCCGTTTCTGCCATGTTCCCCGGTTCCCTGTTTCTGGTATTTCCTCTGTATGCTGTACTGGGGTTTAAATTCCGTGGACTGCGTGGCTGGCCCGTCCCTGCCGGGAGAGGAAGGATCGTTTTTGTATTTCAGTGCCACCCGGTTGACCTGCATGCCCTGGCGAAAATACACCGTTTCCCGGTCATGGCCGGGCCGGAACTGTTTTTTCATGATGCGTATAGGGTAAAATAAATCCCCTGCCCTGTCAATTAACTGCTATAACACCCGGATAGAACGTGCGTATC
>JAQWDG010000065.1:0-2632 GCA_028705545.1 Methanoregula sp.
GGCAACCGCACAGGATGCCTATTCCCGGGTCACAGAGGAGCTCCCCACAAAGGACGATATCAGCAGGGCGATCGAAGATGCACGGAAAAAGATAGCCCCAAAGTTTGCCCCCGACGATGCGGGAACGCTCCTCTCCCTGCTCTACGAGAACAAGGGGGCCATCCGGGCCGTTACTATTCCCCCGGGAAAAGAAACAACGATCGCCGGGCTCGGCCTTCCTGCAGGTGTCTCCGCCATCGCATTCCGTAAAGCCGATGGCGGGCTTGTCGTTCCTGCACCTGACAGTAACGTAAAGGCAGGAGACCAGCTCTTCCTTATCGGGGACGAGACCCTGCTTGCTCCGGCGCTCCAGAAGATCGGGATATAAGGGAAATACCCTGTTTTTTTTCATTTTTTACTAGTACCCGGATATACCGGCTGCCTGTTGCGTTCACGGGTAATCTTTGGGACATCCGAATAACCAATCCGTGACAGCCTGCGGGTAGATCCATGAATAGGGTAAAGAGCAATGCGCCAGCGGGAAAAATTCCCGCGCTTTTCCATACCGGCAGGCCATCCTGCCGAAAAAAAGGATTAGTTATAGGACCGGAAGGGCACGTACTGGTCGATAACCTTGACACGGTCACCCTGTGGGGTAAAAACCCAGACCTCGGCCCGGTCGTTGTTGCCGGTCGATCCCTGGAGCTGGACGGTCTTTCCGATATAGAGCGGCTGGACCATCTTGTCGCTCTCGACAGTCCCGTCTTCCTTGTAAAGCATCAGGTCGATTTCGGGGATGACGTTCATACCTTTTCCGCCGCGGAAAGTAAGGATAACTTCAGGGTCGATTGCCTGGCCGTTGCTTGCAACCTGGACATCCACGGCCCAGTTGCTCTGCAGGGTCTGGGTAGGTCCGGGAGTGGCAAGTGTAACGGTCGTGGGTGCTGCGGTAGCGGTTGTTTCGGCAGCAGTCGGAGCCTCGGTTGCCACTTCAGTGGTCGGAACCGGGGTTGCCTGCTGGGTAGTGGTCTGGGTGCACCCGGCCACGAGAAGCAGGAGAGCCAGGAAGGCAATGCCTCCATACAGGAATTTCATTTGCATACAGGATGTTTTCGCCCTCCGTGATATTTAGGATTGCGTGTCTTTTTAAGAAAAACTGCTGCCCGGGGTTTGCCGACGGGAATTGTTTAGCCCCGGCACAACAGAGAACTACCGCGCAAGGTAGATGCCGCGCTCCACCTGCGGGAGACTGTACTCTCCAAGCACTGTTCGAAAAAGGAGGATTTGTAAATGCTATTGTAAGGAAAAGTTACCCGCGTTTCCCCTGAGCCGGCTCGATACCGGTCGGCTGGCCCCGGATCGTGCGCTCCTTCATGACGGTATAGACCTCTTCTGCACAGTCGCGGGGGATCTCCACAAAGGAGTACGTGTCGAGGATCCGGATCGCTCCGATGGATTTTCCTGGGATACCGGTCTCGTTTGCAATGGCCCCGACAATATCTTTCGGTGCGACCCCGTGATCGCGGCCGACGCCCAAAAAGAACCGGACCATCCCTGCCTCTTCGGACCCGGTATTCCCGAAGTCCGTCGGGGCATGCTCTTTTCGTGCCTCCACGCTCTGCCCGACCTGCATCTTCATGAGGGCTGCTGCGATCTCAAGCGTAGTCATGTCACCGACACCTTCCTGCTCGATCATCCGGATGTATGGCTCGATACCGCCTTCGGCCACGACCGCACGGACCTCGTCCATAATCGTCCGGGTCTTCGATGCAACCACATCGCTTGCGGTCGGCAGGGGAGTCCGCGCAATCTTAACATTGGTGTATTTCTGGATCTCCCGAAGCTTGGTGAAGTCCCGGGGTGTGACAAAGGTGATCGCACGGCCGCTCTTTCCGGCCCGCCCGGTCCGGCCGATCCGGTGGACATAGTACTCGACATCCTGCGGGACATCGTAGTTGATCACCATGTCCACATCTTCGACATCGATTCCCCGTGCAGCGACATCGGTGGCGATCAAAATGTCGATACTGCCTTTCCGGAAACTGCCCATGACCCGGTCGCGCTGGGACTGTTTCATGTCCCCGTGGAGTTCCTCGGCCCGGTAGCCACGTGCCCGGACACGGCCCGCGAGGTCTTCTGCCCCGCGCTTGGTGTTGGAGAAGATGATTACCTGCTGCGGGTCGACGACATCGATCACCCGGCAGAGCGCTTCGAGCTTGTCACGGTCCCTGACCTCGACATAGGTCTGCTCGATTGCCGGGACGGTGAGTTCCTGGTACTCGACCCGGACAAACTCCGGCTTGTTCTGGAACCTCTTCGAGATCTCGAGGATCGGTTTTGGCATCGTCGCTGAGAAGAGGAGCGTCTGGCGTTTCTGGGGTATACGTTTTAAGATGAGCTCGATATCGTCCCTGAAACCCATGTCGAGCATCTGGTCGGCTTCATCGAGCACCACCCTCGACACATTGTCGAGCGAGAGGGTGCGGCGTTTTAAGTGGTCCATCACGCGGCCGGGGGTGCCGATCACGATGTGGACTCCCTGTGCAAGTGCCCGAAGCTGTCGTTCGATAGGCTGGCCGCCATAGACCGGCAGGACCGTGACTTTCGGGAGGTATGCGAGGAGATGAGAGAATTCCTCGGCAATCTGGATGGC
>JAQWDG010000065.1:2732-8067 GCA_028705545.1 Methanoregula sp.
TGCCTTGCCTGCGGGAAATGCCAGGAAAAGCTGGACCGGCGCTGCGTTATCGACGATTACGTCAACAAATGCATTGCAAAGATGGACGAGGCTGACGGGATCGTCCTTGCGTCGCCGACCTATTTTTCCGATGTGACGACCGAGATGAAGGCCCTCATCGACCGGGCCGGGTACGTGGCGCTGGCAAACGACAGCATGTTCCGGAGAAAGATCGGGGCTGCGGTCGTTGCCGTGCGGCGGGGCGGGGCGATCCATACCTTCGATACGCTCAACCACTTCTTCTTCATCAACCAGATGGTGGTCCCCGGATCCCGCTACTGGAATGTGGGGATCGGGCTTGAGAAGGGTGATGTCAAAAAGGACGACGAGGGACTGGAGACGATGAAGGTACTGGGTGAGAACATGGCCTGGCTGATGAAGAAGATTAAAAAATAACCTGAATTCTTTTTTTTGGAAAATCCGTCAGGAGGGACGCGGACTTACACTTCGACCTGCATCTCATCCTCGGATACGATAAGACCGGGACACTCTTTTTCAAACCGGGTTTTCAGTGCCCGTCGCTCCTCGATTGTCTTATACACCTCGGCCCCGAAATGCATCAGCGCAAGGCGTTTAGCCCCCGCCCGCTTGGCAACATCGATTGCATCCTCCGGGTTCATGTGGGGCCAGAGCGGACTCTTCTCGCCGGGTTTGAGTCCGCACTCCGTGATGAGGAGGTCGGCGCCGCGTGCAAGGGTCACCGCATTGTCGCAGGTCCCGGTGTCCGTACAGTAGGTCACCACCTTTTTGTCAATCTCGAACCGGTAGCCCATACAGGGAACCGGGTGGACGAGCGGCAGGCAGGTGACCGTAAAGGGAAGTTCATGGGAGCCTTCGGCAAGTTCGGTCACGGTAACCGGGAAGGGAACTTCATCAAGGGGGACGGTATAGGGATTGCGGAGCAGGCCGGCAAGGTTTGCAGTCGTCCCTATTCCCCCGCAGAGGGTAAGCCCTTTCCTGAACCGGAACTTCACGAGCACGTGGAGACCTTCCGTGTGGTCGAGGTGGAAATGGGAGAGGAAAAGGAAGACGGGCTTGTCCTGCGTCATGTACCGGTCGGCCTTGGCGATACCGTTTCCCGCATCGAGGATGATATCGTAGTCCTTTGCCGATATCAGCGCCGAAACGGTATTTCCCGTTGCCGAATCGTACCACCCGTTCGTCCCAAGAAAGGTGACCTGCATACCGGTGCGTTGGCTCTCCACCCACATCAAGGTGCAGGAAACAGCTTTTTTTTAGGGATCGCCGTTTTGGTAGTTTTAACACCGGATTTTTCCAGCATACGCGGCTTTTTAAGCGACACCGGATAATCACAGAATATCCCTTAGTATCGGATGTGAATTGCATGAAACACCTCGTATCCTTCGCGCTCTCTGCACTCTTGCTCGCCTGTTTTGCCTGTGCGATCCCTGCCGGAGCGGTTGTCCTTGAAGTGACCGTCAAAGGCACGGTATCGGATATTTCCGCGGCAGGTAACACCCTGACTCTGGCAAACCCCTCGCAGTACGGCTGCGTTTATGTATCCGGTGGCTTTCCTCCAACCTGTTCTTGGACACCGATGAATGAAACCTCAGTATCGGGAACGGTTCCCGACAAGGCGGCATCCTCTGTATTTGCTAAAGGCGATTCGGTTGTTGCAACGAGCCTCGGCGGTACAGGCGGGACCTGGATCTCGCTTGCGAAACTCTACGGCACGGGCACTTACGCTGATTACGCGACCGATGAGATAGGAGATATCGGGAGCCTCCCGGTCAGCCTCATCGGCGATTACACAGTGACCGGAGAGACGGCTGCAAACTGCTCGGCATGCACGGGGACGACCTGCACCGCCACTTCAGCAAAGGTTACCGTGAAGAGCAGTAACATGACGGTAGCAGAAAAGACCCTTCTTCCCGGGGAATCCCTGTTCTTCAACGGCAGGAACGACGCGTCGAGTGTGAACGTGACCTTTGTAAAGGGAGAGGCTCTTTCCTCGGCCTGCGCGGGGAACTCCGGGATGGTTGGCGGCGTCCAGCCGGTCTCCGACTACCTTGTCCATGTTGTTCCCCCGCTGGGCGTCACGGTGACAACGCACGGTACTGAAGCCTCGGTAACGTCTGGATCCACAGTACCGGCAGATTCCGGCACATCTTCGGCACCGGTTGCAGCAGCACCTACGACAACCCAGAAGGCCGGGCTGCCCTTTGCCGCGCTTACCCTTCTTGGCCTCGGGGCGGTCGTTCTCCTTGCCGGCCGGAACCGCGGGAACTGACCCCTCCTTTTTTTAGCCCGATCGCAACCTCCATCTGCCGGGCCGTTGCAATGCGTACCTGATACATACATGATTCACGTTTCCAGGGAGGAACGGCCATGGCACAGGTAAAGGTCGGCGTTCATGTCTCGATCGCCGGGTCGCTCGACCTTGCAGTCGACCGCGCAAAGGATGCCGGGTGCAATGTCTTCCAGCAGTTCTCCCGCAACCCCCGGGGCTGGAGTTCCAAGCCCCTGTCCGATCCGGACTGCGAACTCTACAAGAAAAAGATCGCAACCACCGGGCTCCTCCCGGTCGATCACATGCCCTACCTCCCAAACCTCGCCTCGCCAAAGGCAGAGATCTGGGAGAAATCGGTCCAGACACTCACGGCAGAGCTCGACCGGTGCGGGAAGCTCGGTATCCCCTATCTCGTGACCCACCTCGGCCACCACCTCGGGGACGGGATAGCAGGCGGCAGGGCCCGGGTGATAAAGGCCATCAATATGGCGCTCGCATCGTCGGGATCGGCAACCATGCTGCTTTTGGAGAATACCGCCGGGGAGAAGAACAGCGTTGGCAGCAGCTTCGAACACATCGGGGCTATCCTTGCCGGGCTTTCCGAAGAGAAACGGGTCGGGGTCTGCTTCGACACCTGCCATGCGTTTGCCGCCGGCTATGAGTTACGGACAACTGACGGCATTGCCTCGACCCTTGCACAGTTCGACGAGCAGATCGGGCTTTCCCGGCTCAAAATCATCCACCTCAACGATACCAAGGGCGATCTCGGGAGCGGGCTCGACCGTCACGAGCATATCGGGATGGGATATATTGGCGAGGAAGGGTTCAGGCGCATCCTGCACGACCCGGTTTTTGTGCGCCTCCCGCTGGTCTGCGAGACACCGGTGGACGCGCGTAGGGACGACCGGGGAAATATTGCAAAGGTCCGCGAGCTTGCGGCATAAAAACGAATAATCCTCATACCATATGCACCCCTTTTCGGAGACGCTAAATCATCCCGGAAAGAGGGTATTAAGATCCGGGGGACGTGCAACAGCGGCTTCCTTTCTGGGGATACAATATGGCCAGAAGTGTTGGGATTTTATAACCATATATCTATCGTACAGGGCAAATGTAATTCCTATGAAATACGCCCCGTTTGCCCGCCCGGATCCGGATGTTTTTGCGAACCCACCGGAAACGCCCCCGCGCGCCCCGTGTTCTTCCCACCCCCTTATTATACCCGGCCTCCAATAATTCCGGCACGAAAGCGACATTTGACGGCACCGCAGTGCTGACCGGAAGGGACGGGCGCGTGCTCTACGATCAGAGCGGATACGGCCGCCCCGATGGGGAGAATATCCGGCTCGCACCGCAGGAGGCCCTGTACCTGCTCCACCGGCAGAAAATCGAGGTCCCGGGCTATACCTTCGACACGCTGCTTGCCGAGTATGCCGACCAGAGGAATTTCCTGCGAAGCTTCCTTGTCTACCGCGACCTCCGCGAGCGCGGGTACGTTGTCCAGACCGGGCCCCACGATTACCGGGTCTTCCGGCGCGGCGAGAAACCGGGCACGGGCGAGTCGCTCTACCTTGTCCGCGTCCTTTCCGAGCGTGACCCGGTGCGGTTTGTGAAGCTCATCGAAGAGGTGGTCACAGCGAGGAATATGCGCAAGCAGTATGTCCTTGCGGTCGTTGACGATGAGGAGGAGCTGACCTACTACGAGATCAAGCTCCAGAAACTCGCCGATTCCTGTGTCCCCGCACCAAAGATCGCAAAGGCCGAAGCGATCCTTGTCGGAAAATCGGCAATGGTCCGGACAGCGCCCCGCTCCGATCTCGAACTGGCCGGTTTTGGGAAGCGGCTCGACGACCAGAGGCTCATGATCGCACCGGTCGAACTCCTCTACCTCATGGCAGAGGGCGTAATTTCGGTCAAAAAGAACGGGACTGCGGTAAACGCCGGAGAATATTTCTCCTTTGCCTCAGACTCCGACCAGGAACTCGCGGAAAAAGACAAGGTCTATACCGAACTGCGCCGGCACAACTTCACCCCCCGGACCGGCTACAAGTTCGGCCACCACTTCAGAGTCTACTGCGGGAAGAACGTGCACTCCGATCTCCTCGTGCACGCGATCGAGAAAGAGGCCGTCATGCCCATGAGTGTGATCTCCCGCTCGGTCAGGATGGCGCACAGCGTGAAAAAGAAGATGTTGTTTGGCTGTGTACATACTACCGGTATCCAGTTCGTCGAATTTGCGCGGATCAAGTTATAAGATCAAACGAGCGTTTTCATCATGACAGAGCCGCAGATCAACCCGTGGTCGAGTACCCCCTCCCTTGATATCGAAAAGACATTTGCGGAGTTCGGGATCGACCCGATAGCGCCGGTGCTTCCGGAACTCCCCGAGATCCCGTATTTCATGCGCCGGGGCATTGTTCTCGGGCAGCGCGATTACCTCCCAATCGCCCGGGCAATAAGAAATCATACACCATTTTACCTCCTCACCGGGTTCATGCCGAGCGGCCACCCGCACCTCGGCCACCTGCTCTTAATGAAAGAGATCGTCTGGCACGTGCAGCAGGGCGCAACCGGCTATGTCACGATCGCAGACCGCGAGGCATACGGGGTCAGAGGGCTCTCGTGGGAGAAGTGCAGGGAGTACGGGAAGGAGTACCTCTCCTGCCTCTATGCGCTCGGCTACGAGGGGGAGACCTACTTCCAGAGCAAAAACAACCGGCTCAAGGACCTTGCCTTTGAAGCGGCAACGAAGGTCAACTTCTCCGAACTCTCCGCGATTTACGGGTTTGGCCCGGAGACGGCGCTCGCCCATGCGGACAGCGTGATCACGCAGGTCGCCGATATCCTGTACCCGCAGGTCGAGAAGGGACCGGCGCCGACGATTGTCCCGGTCGGGATCGACCAGGACCCCCACATCCGGCTCACCCGGGGGATCGCAAACAAGTTCCGGATGTTTTTGGTCGAGGAACGCGAAGGCTGCATCAGCGTCCGCTCCAAAAACGCTCCCGACGGCGCCCTTGAAGCGGTGAAAAAGGCGTTCCCGCA
>JAQWDG010000066.1 GCA_028705545.1 Methanoregula sp.
GGTAGAGTCGATAGCGATACGCTTTAGGCACAAATTATTATAGGTGATAATGGCCTATAATGGTATCGGTGGACGGGCTGTATCCCGCCATTGAAATGGCGGGGATTAGCCCTGACTTGATCCTAAACACGCTCGGAAAACCCGCAAGACAAAGAGCAAGGCTGAGAAAGATCCCTTCTACCAGACCAAAGGGTCCGGGTTAAACAAAACCGCCGATAAACAGCGGAAGGCAAAACTCCCGGGAGTACGGGGGAGCAAGAGCGGGAAAACCTATACTGAGCGGAGGCCCAACCGATCTGATAGGTATCCTCACCTCAAACTGTAACCGTTTTACAGTAAACGCAGCCCCATAAACCTAAATCCGGTTTATGAAAAAACTCCCTCTATTTTTCCAACGATGTTTCATACCACCGACCCGGAGATCGTGGCTTAAATCGAAGGGGGAGAGGCGTTTTCCTTCGACTTTTCCGATCAATACTGATCATCATAAAAATAGTCCTGTTCCTGCTGATCGTACCGCATCCGCCGGGTGATCGACACATACATGATCCCGATCCCGATCAGCGGCAGGCCGTAGCACAGTACATAGAAGAGATTAGTCAAGGCATTGATCTCCCCCGAAGAATCATAGGGCGTCCCCATCCCCTGATCCAGTCCGGCCCCGAGGAGGGAGTCTCCCATAGCGTCCAGGAGGATCCCCCCGCAGAACGAGAGCATGATCCCGGCGAGGATCAGGACCAGCCCGATCAGGCACCCATTAAACGCGGTCCAGAAGTCGCTCATGATGTATCGAACCTCCGTTCATAGAGCGCCCGAATGATGGAGAACAGGAACCAGCCGCCGAGGGCGAACGCGGGCCAGAAAGTGAAGATCGTCACGTTGAACTCGAACGCCTCAGCGGTCTGGGTGGATATGGATCCATCCTCGATCCGGTCGTTCATCGCGTCCACGAAATACCCCGCGAACGGCGTCAGGACGATCCACAGTCCCGCCAGGATGATCAGGGCGAGCGTGATCATCACAAACGACCAGGCTACCCCGTCCTCATTCATCGGCATATCAGTGAATAGTATTCTCTGAGGTAATATATAGGTGTCGCTGGAATCAACGACAGTTATAATTCCTCTAAGACTTTCCGTCCTTTTAGGCGGATGTTAAACATCAACTCCTCCCCGACCAAGAGCCGCCCGGCGGGGAACATGAAACCATAGAGGGCGAGGGCCAGCCGCCCCCGCAGGCCCCCGGTCTGCGCAGCCTCTTCGAGGGTGCAGAAGAGATCTGCGGCGAGGTATTGGATACTAGTATTAGGTGTCATGGTGCTCGGTGAGAGGGGAAAGAAAGTTTTTTTGTGCTAATATGTATTTAGTAGGCTTGACTGCGCAAACCGTTATTATTAGTTAGGCCGTCGATTGGAACTTTTCCTCTACAGCTAGGGCAGTTGGCGAACCGCCGGGACTTCCCCCCGTAGGTCCAACTGTAGCCGCAGGTCGGGCACGATAGGTACTTCCCCGTCTTCTCCTTCTCGGGCTTCTTCTTCTTCTCTACCTCCTGCTCCTCCATCGCCTGGATCAGATCTGCTTGCTCTTTCCGGAGCTTCTCGTACGGCTCGATCAGTTCCTTCTTCGGCAGGTAAGCCCGATACCGAACGATCTGTGTCCGGTTCTGGTTCATGTACCGGTAGTAGATAGCTTTCTGCCGGAACTTCCGCAGCGTCCGGAAGACCTTAACGTCTGTGTAGCCGAGGTTGTGGTAGGGCTCGCCCACCTCCGCGTAGTACCGCGCGGTCCGGTGGAGGTTGACGTCCAACATCCCGCCATCAACCCCTGTCACGATCAGGAGCGAGTTAAGCGTCCGGAACGTCTGTAAGACATACCCGAGAGCCTTATTGTCCTTTTTCATGTAGTTGCGGGCGTCGTAGGCTGCCCCAGCATCGTCAAGGATATAGACGTTGTGGCGCTTCATGTCCTTGATCATGTTCCGGAGCATCGCCGGATGAATCACCGCCACGTTGTCAAGCGTGAAATAGTCCTCCGGGGTGCCCCCGAGGAACTTGGCGTTCCACTTCGCGCAGTTGTCCGCCAGGCCGAGGGCGGCCATCGACTTTCCGCCCCCCGGCTCCCCGAACAGGGAGAATATCACGTTCTTGTTGTACTTCGAGCAAATGCGGCGGGAGAGCGTCTCAGCGAGGGAACTGTAGTTCAGAACCTTCTCATCTTCCCCCCCGAACAGTGAGGCGTACCGGTCGGTCACGCGGTCCCACTGGAGGGGGGAGGGGTCTGGCTCGTAATACAACGGATCAATAGTCTGCGTCGGGCGTCTGTACACTATCGGCATCGTCAGGGTCCTCGTCTGTGGGGTCCTGCGTCATCGGCAGGATCACGGTCGTCTCTTTCAGGACGTACTCCCGGATCACATGATCGTAAACAACTGAGATTGCGTTCTGGCAAAGTTCCAGGATTTTCTGGTCCTTCTCGATTGTTGACTTGTCCGGGGTGTTCTTGACCTTCAGGATATCGGCACTGAGCGCATTGAGGAGCTTATTCTTTGCGTCCTTGTCGGGCATTTTAACGATGATCGTCCGGGCGAACGGCACGATCCGGACATCGCCGGTATTCGTGAGGTTCGAGATCATCCAGTCCCACCGGTTCAGGGAGAAGAGGATGTGCGCCAGATAAAGGTCGGTGCCGCTCCGCCCGGAGAACACTTTAGGGGTGTCGTCGATATGCGAGGCCGCCCCTGCGTTGATCGTGTCGTTGGTGTTATTGTTTTTCAATCGTGATCACCCTCGACTCTAAGAGAATCTTCTGGTACCAGGAGAACAACGCTATACCGCGTTTTAGCGCCTCCGGGGAGTACTTGGTGGAGTAGAACCATCCGTCCAGATCGTCTCGCTTGGTGGCGTCGTTCCGTATGACCTCGGCCACGGCGGGGATGTGGTGGGTGTGCTGATAGAGCTCATAAAACGGGATGGAGAAGGCGAGAACCCGTAGTTTCACCTGCCCGGTGGGGGAGTGGATGTATTTGAGCGCCTCGGCGGTCTGATGCACCGTCACCAGATACGCGCTCTCGATGTTGCTAGGGACGGTAAGGCGGTCTTCCACATCGCTCACCTCACTTTGCCGTCATACTGATGATGTAGATCACCACGCCGACCGTGCCGAGCAGCCCCATCCCGATCAGGCCGTAGGTCCAGAGCTTATCAGCGAGCGCGGACTTCCGGTCTGCGATTTTCTGGAACAGGTAGTTAATCCGCTGCGTCGTCTGGGAACTGTGCCCGTACGGGTTATTCCTGAAATACTCGTGATAGGCGAACCCGCCCCCCTCGATCGGCAGGGCGGTGACATACCCCTTAAACGCCGTGATCAGGTTTACGAGGTTATCCGCGCTCATCTCTATCTCGACCGGCCGCCCCTCATCATCGACCGTAACAACCGTGGGCTTGTAACTGTCAATGAAGATCCCTGCATCGTGCTTGATGTGGTCCGCCGGGGAGCCGAGGAGCACCAGGAGGTCCCGACCAGAGAGGAAATCGAGATCCTCGAACTCGGTTAGGTCCCGGCGGTGCCGGAGGATCGTCTGCTGTGCGAGGGCGTTACGCGGGCTGACGGGGAACGTCACGTTCGGAGAGATGTTGTAGACGAGCAGCCCGCCCAGGTGCCGCTCCGGGGATGCATCCCCCTCGACGTATGCCGGATCCGCGTGGAGCCCGTACATGTCCTTAGCATAGACCGGATCGTCGTCCCGGTCCTTCTCCCCGATGATGTATCGGGCGTGGTTGGTGCCGGGGTCGATGATACGGAGGAGGGGGAGCTCTCGCTTCCGTGCCGCGATAAACAGCGGCCCCTCCGGGTTATAGAGCCGGATGTTGTTTCGTTCATTGACGATGTAGACGACTGCGACGAGGAGCAGTCCGACAGCCAGGTATAGATACTCGATCGGTATTGATGCGCCCATTATTTCCCTCCTAAGAACGGCAGGAACCCGCGTTTCTGCGGTTTCGGCCCCACAACCCGCTGCACGTTCTCGTTTCTATGCGAAGTCTCGATCCGGTTCTGTAGCTCGCGCTCCCACCCGTCCTTCGACCGGCTGATGAACTTCTTGTAGTGCTCCAGTGCCGAGTTGATGATCACCTGCAGCTCCGGCCGGTCGAGGTCGTACGCGGTGAACGACTGCGTAGCCGATAAGATCATGATCTCTGCTTCCCAGAGGGAGATATCGAGATCCTTCTCTTTGGCGAGCACGACACTCTTCTCGAAGAGCCCGAGGAAGATCGTGGATAAGGTCTTCTTCGTCCCCATCGTGAACGGATACTTCCAGATCGCCTCAACGAGCGCCGGGAGATAATCCGTTTCGATGAGCCGGGCTTTGTAGAGGAAGCTGTTATAGATCTGATCCTCGCTGAACAGCCCGGACGCCTGCGGAGCCTGCGGGGTCTCCTGCTCGTCGTCGGCATCCACATATCCAGAATCGTCCACCATTATAAAACACCCTTAAAATGAGAAAGAAGGAGAGGGGTTTGACCCCCTGCGCCTCCTGATGGATCTGACCTTCAGAACGTCCTCCTTAACGGGCGGAGTTCTTGAAGTACATGATGACCAAGCCGATCACCAGTGCCAGGACCGCGAGCACGAGCAGGGGCCCGAGCTGCTCCCAGATAGATGCACCGTCGGGGAGGTCCGGGTTGTAGGTAGAGTTCCAACTCGACGTCTCCGAGAGGGTCGGCATCGCGTTGTCGATCGAACCACCGACGACCGGCACCACCGCAAAGACGGCGATAAGGGTCAGGATTCCGATGGCGATTGCGATGATCAGGTTCATTGGGTTATTATCCTTTGCCAAGCGTGTATCACCTCACCGAGATTTTATACGTGCCGTTGGTATTTATAGTTTATTACTCTGAGGGATAATTTGGCCGGGTAGGTATTACCCGACATCATCTGTTCCCCCACCGCATGGTCCCGACCGCGACGACCAGGATCGCCACGCCGACGAGGAGCAGGAGGACCGGGAGAATCATATCCCCCGCGAGGAGGATGCTCATCACCCCGCCGGCCCCCTCGCTGTGCTCCAGCGCCGTGATGTTGTGCTCCGCTTCGGCACTGCCCGCGATCGCGGGGAGGAGCATGATCGTGGCGAGGATGAACAGGAGCGGCAGGATCAGGAGGATCGCTTTCGGGGTCCGGCGGCTCATTCGTACGCCTCCTCGTCGTCCGGCTGCCGGGACTCCTGCACAATCTCAAAGATGAAGTAGCCGAACAAGAACGCCATAAAGACCGCGACCAGGACCCAGAAGTATCCCAGGGCCGGATCTACGATCGGTGCCGCGTGAGAGAGATACGTGTGGGTCGTGGTGACGTTCTGGAGCGTCTCGTTGATGTAGTGCTCCACGGTGACAGAGGCCCCGGGGACGGCAGTCAGGGAGACGGTGTTCTCGTTGAAGCTCCAGAGCGCGAGGAGGGCCGAGAGGATCCCCCCGAACCCGGCGGCGAAGAGGTTGCCGTAGAGGCGGTTGTCGAGGTCGAGGAAGATGTAGATGAACGCGCCCGCGACCACGGCGGCGAGGAAGAGGTAGATCTCGACGGTGATCACCTGCTGCCCCCCTTGCCGCTGCCGTAGTACTTGGTCTCTACATAGTCAGTCAGATCCCGGACGGCATCCTCCATCCGCTTGGTGCCGGTGGAGAACTCCTTTCGGTTCCCCTCGTTGTATACGACGATTTTACACTTTCCCATTATGCTCTCTCCTTAACCAGTGAATAGACCACTGCCACGATACTGATGGCGATGAACGTTGTAGCGACCAAATGAAACTCCGCCGGCAGCCGCACGATGATGAACAGCCCGAGCAGTGCCCCAACGATGCCCGGCAGCGTCATGTCCCGCTGCGTGATCCACATCATGAGGAACGGGATTGCGAAGATGATGACGTAGGCGAGCGGGCCGAGCGGGGCGGTGTAGGCACCGGCGGTTGCCCCGATGAGCGCCACCCAATCGATCGCCTCATCACCGGGCTCCGGGATCTCCTCTCCCCCGATCGCGCCGAGGAGGTCCACGGAGAGCGCGGTCGAGACCGGGGCGATGGTCGAGGTTGCCGGGGGGCGGAGGGAGCTCGTGACGGTGATCGTGCCGTTGGTGATCGTGGGGGTGATTGTGCCGCCCGCGTCATCGTCCAGTTGGTTGACGGTCGCGGTGATCGTGGTTGTGCCGACCGCGCGTCCCTCGATGGCGAGGGTTGCGATCAGAGTGTTGGCAGGCGCGGTTACCTGGTTGCCGAGGTCAGCGCCGACGATGGTGACGTTTGCCGCCGGGACCGTGCTCGCGGAGTGCAGGCTCGCCCAGGCCGGGAAGGTCACGCCGGCGATCCGGGCTACGGTGTCGTTCTCGACGGTGAACGTGATGTTGTACCCCGAGAGGCCGGTCTCCGAGGTGAGCAGTACGTTGATGTCCTTGTGTTGCAGCACTGCGGGGTCGGCTGCCGGGATCGTCAGGGTGTCGGCTGCGGCGGCGGCCCCGACGAGCAGGAGCAGCCCGAGCAGGATTAAGGCGAGTCGTCTCATATCATCCCTCCTGATTGCCAGAGATTGTATACGTCATCAAAATCACATCTGCCGTTGCTGTTCCAGTCGAACGCCGCTATGGGTTCGTTTGCTTCGCACCACGCGAGGTTTGTGAAATAGACTTGCAGGTCGTTGTAGTCCCACCGGCCGTTGCCGTTGATATCTTCGTACAGGCTGTCACTGTCGGGGTCGGTAGGGGTGAGCGAGAGGCCGGGGAAGGGTTGCAGGACGGCGATGGTGATGTATCTGGTTTTGGTCTCGGTGTCGCTGCTGTAGGGGTGCGAGGCGGTGAGGGTGACGGTGTGGGCGCCGGCGGTGATGTAGGTGTGCTGCGGGTTCTGGGCGGTGGAGGTGTTGCCGTCCCCGAAGGTCCAGAGCCATGATGTGGGGCCGCCGGTGGAGAGGTCGGTGAACTGGACGGCGACGGGGGCGGTGCCGCCGGTGATGTTTGCGGTGAATTGGGCGGTGATGGGGCTGTAGACGGTGATGTAGTCGGTTTTTGTCTCGGTGTCACTGCCGTATTCGTTGGTCGCGTTCAGGGTGACGGTGTAGAGGCCGGGCGCGGCGTAGGTGTGCTGCGGGTTCTGGGCGGTGGAGGTGTTGCCGTCCCCGAAGGTCCACGCCCACGAGGTCGGGCTGCCGGCGCTGGTGTCGGTGAACTGGACGATGAGCGGGGCTAGGCCGGAGGTGGGGGTGGCGGTGAAGGCGGTGACGGGCGGGGCGGCGGTCTCCTGTTCGCCGTTGAAGGTGAGCGCGGCGGGAGGGGTGGCGCTGTAGGTGCGGACGAGGATGTAGTCCAGATCCATCCCTGCGTACCCTCTATAGTGAGTGATCTGGATTGGATGTGATCCGCTAACTCCCGTGTATCGAGTGGATGTTGTCCATGCTCCACCATTTCGCCGTTGTTTCAGATAGCCCCCTTCAGGAATAGCAAATTCCTCAACGAAATACCCTGCAGGGGGGGCCGTGATAACGTCTCCGTCAGTTGATGATGTTGTCCAGGTTCTCGGAGGGGCCCAACGATTACCCCCATATGGGGGCCCAGTATAGATCGCGGACTCGTAGCCAGTATAGTAGACCAGTCCAATAGACGACCCAACCCCACTGAGGTCGGTATTCCCTACGCCTAATGACGTACTATACGTCCGAGTTTGGATTCTGAATTGAATCAGTATATCTGACTGAATCTGCGCGAGAGAGGCCAATGCCCCGTTGTTTGTAGTGCCCGATGATATGTGTAGCGCCCCATCGCTTACAGAGATCCCATTGTTCTGCAAAACCTCCCATTTTAACGAGTTCAGCGCCGAACCTTCGAAATGGTCGTATAGGAGATACGCCCCGTCCCCGTCGCTCGTGGTCGTCGCTGCGGCACTCCCATACCATACTGTTACCTCTCCGGCAGTGTCCGCCCCCTCCAGCCGCACGGCAAACCGGGCGCTCTCGCTCGAGTAGTCCGGCCAGAGATAATACGCGAGCTCTGCCCCGGTGCTGTTCGTAAATCGGATATC
>JAQWDG010000067.1 GCA_028705545.1 Methanoregula sp.
CAAAACTTCGTTTCATGACCCGGCCCCCGGTAAGGATTGTCCCGGACGGCGGCGTAACGCTGGCCTGTCGCGAGTACGGGGCGGGCGAGCCGCTCGTTTTGATCAACGGCTTAGCGTCCGCGATGGACACGTGGAACCCGCCGGTCATAGAAGCACTGGCCCGGCACTGCCGGGTGGTGGTCTTTGACACCCGGGGCACCGGCTACTCGGGCTACACAGACGAGCCGTTCTCGATACTGCTCTTTATGCAGGACACGGCCCGGCTCATGGAGGGGCTCGGGATTGCCCGGGCGCACGTGCTCGGGTTTTCGATGGGGGCCTGCATTGCGCAGGAACTGGCGCTTGCGTTCCCCGAAAAAGTCTGCCGGCTCGTTCTTGTCGGAGGCGACTGCGGCGGGAGCGAAGCGGTCCGCTCGTCACCCGGTATTTTTGCCCGGCTCATCGACAAGAGCGGGACTCCTGCGGAAATTGCCCGGCGCATGTTCCCGCTCCTCTTTTCCCCGGAGTGGCTTATCGGTCACGACCCGCTTATGTACTGTCCCGAGGTCGAAGAGACAACCGAAGATGCGGTTGCGGCCCGGCAGCTGGACGCATTTTTAACCTGGCCCGGGTCGTTCTCCCGGCTTTTGGATATCCGGGCAAAGACGCTGGTCTGCTGCGGGGATGCGGATGCCGTGGTCCCGTGCGAAAATTCCCGGATCCTTGCCGGCCGGATCCCCGGGGCAAAACCCGTGGTGTTCCCGGGCGCCGGCCACGGGCTGATGTACCAGTGCCCGGACCGGTTTTCCCAAACCGTGCTGGGGTTTTTCAAATCCTGATCTACCAGACACCAGTACTGGAAACCGTATCGATCCTTCACAACTTTTCCATAAAAATGATTCTTTGCGGTATTAATCTGGCAAACGGTGTGCTGCGATCTCCCGGCACACTCCCACGATTCCTTTCATGGTTCCTGCACGATCCTTGAAGACCGATACGGACCATTCGACATGGACAGGTTTTCCGGATTTGGTAGTATGTACCGCCGAACCTTTCCAGGCCCCGTTCTCCATGAGAATATCCCTGAACATTCGGCTCTCCGTTACGAGCATATCAAAATTCAGGATGGTGCGGATATCGTTTCCCATGACTTCACGGTATTTCCATCCGAAGAGTCTTTCTGCAACAGGATTCCAGTACGTGATCCGGCCTGCCATATCCGTGGCGACAATCGCATCGTTGACCTGGTTGAGGAGAAGTGCCTGGTAATCGGCAGCTTCTTTTGCCGCCACGAAATCCGAGATGTCCCTCCCTACAGCCTGGTACTCGGTTACTTTCCCTTTCGGTGAGAAGAATCCCCGGATATTCCACCGCGTCCAGCGGATATCCCCATTGTATACGATCATGCGGATCTCGATTACTATCACCGGGTTTGACGGGTTGATGCCGGAGAAATACCGCCTGAGCAGGGGGAGTTCTTCATCCACAACCGGAGGAACAAACCGGGTCCCGACAATATCCTCTTTTTTCTGGGCAAAAAAGGCGGCAAAGGACTGGTTGACAAAGACGTAGATCCCATCCGGCCGTAACCGGGCGATCATCTCGGTCTGGTCCTCGACAATGGCTGCATAGACCGCTTCCCGATCCCTGAGCGCCTGTTCCGTGCGTTTGCTGGCGGTGATATCCCGCATCGATTCGATGGCCCCAATCACGGTGCCTGTCTCATCGTACAGCGGCGAAGCGGTGCCCCAGATCCAGATCCCTTCGTGAGAAGTATAGGTCGAAAACGTTTCGGCCGTGAACGTATTCCCTTCCCGTATGCAGAAACCATACATCTCCGGGTTCTCAAGATCCGGGTTCAGGGCAAAATCGATCAGGATGGGTTTCCTGAAACCGTGGATCGCCTGTGCGTACTCATAATCCCCCTGCCCCAGGATATCCTGTGCGGGAACTCCTGTCCAGTGTTCCATTGCCCGGTTCCAGGCAATCACTGTCCCCGCTGTGTCGATTACAAAGGTCGCATCCGGCAGGAAATTGATTATTCCGGCCATCTTTTCTTCGGATTTTTTTATTTTTTCTTCGTTCTGCTTCTGCACGGTGATATCCCGGAAATACCAGATCCTGCCATAGCAGGTATTATCCGGACCGATCATGGGTGCCGAGTACCGGTCAAAACATCTGCCGTCCTTAAGGGAAACCTCTCCCATGATGATCCGACAGGGATCTTTGTTGACCTCTTCCACATCCCTTCGAAACCGAACGGGATCGTCTATGATATTGCAGATATTGTCAAGAACCGGGGTATTCTTTTTTTCATTTATACTCTTTCGGGGGATGCCCCATAATTCGATAAACCGTTGGTTATAGGAAATAATCGTGTTGGTTTCATCGACAACCAGAATCCCATCGATCGTTGTCTCATTCTGTGTGGAAAGCAGGAGATTTTGCAGTTTCAGTTCATCTTCAGCCTGTTTTTTTCGGGTAATGTCGTTTCCGACTGATAAGACGCCGGCGATCCTTCCGTCGGGATTGCGGATAAATTTGTTTGTCCATGAAACCCAGACACGTACCCCATCCTTTTTGATATTTTCTTTTTCTAAACGGGTGATACCATGGGGATTCTGTTCCAGGTTCCGCAACAGATCCTCTACAGATTCCCCTTTGGTTTTTTCACTTGGGATAATCGTATCGTAAATACTTTTTCCAATGATCTCCTCCTCGTTCCAGCCAAAGAACTCCTGTGCGAATTCGTTGAAAAATTCTATAATGCCTCCCGTATCCATCTTCAGGATGATACTGTTGGCATTTTGGACGAGTTCCCGGTATTTAGTCTCACTGGCTTTCAGGGCCTTTCGTGCTTTTTTGTAGTTTGCCACCTCTTTTTTAAGTTGTTCATTGGCAAAAACCAGTTCATGAGAGCGATCCTCTACCAGTTGTTCGAGATGCTGCCGGTGCAGGGACAATTCAGTGATATCCTCGGCAAGCAGGGTTACGCCGGTATCCCCGGATTCGAACAATGTGGGGATGAATTTCAGCTGGAAATAATACTCTTCCCCATCGATCGCTTGTCTGGTGTTCAAGGTACTGCCTTTTGAGTCGATTGCATCGTTAAGGTGATTAAGGATCAGGGCATCCACATATTGTCCGAGCGGGGAATAGTCGATCCTGTGACCGATCAGATCGGTTTTTTTTACGGAGAAATATTCGAGCAGCACGCTGTTTGCATCGACAATCGTAAGGGCATCGTCCATCACGAGCAGGAGATCCGAGGAAAGGTTCAGGATCGAGGAGATGGGAACCCGCTGGCAGGGATAATAGACCTTGGCTGGACCATGCATATGCATCTCCGTATCGCCTGCGGCAACCATCATGTTAAGGTATTTCGATGTGGAAATCCGGTTGAGTTTCAGTATCCGGGCGATTTCTGCTATCGTCATCCCCTTAGGATATGATCGCAAAATTTCCCGGATCCTGTCGATCTCAGGTTCGCCCGCATTCATTGCCATATACCTTATCTCCCGAACCCTGTATAATTTATTTGATTATTAATTATAATATCATATGTGATATGCGTAAGTAAAAATATTTAAATACAGGTTTGATAATAGAGTCATCCTATCAGTACAACAATATAAAATTGAGGTTTGAGACACTATGGAAGAGGATTTCTCCAAAGTCCAGAGAAGGGCGGAAGCCTTGTTCAAGCAGAGTCCGTACCCCACCATCCTCTGGAACACCCGCCTGAAAGTCGAAGATGCAAATGCAGCACTGCTTACCCTGACCGGATACGACCGCGACCATGTCCTTTCGATGACTGTCGGTGATTTCAAGATAGTCTCATCATCGGGTGAAAGTTTCGAAGATGCCAAGAGAACCAAGCAAAACGTTACCGGTGAAACGACATTTGATTTTCCCACCGGGACAAAGATCGTTTCCCGTTTTGTCGTTCCCCTGCTCGACCAGAACGGGGCAGTTGAAAATTTCCTCACCATTTACCAGGATATAACCGAGGAACGACGAAAGATTGAAGCAATCGAGAAAAACGAAGCCCGGTCGAAAAAGGTCTATTCATATCTTGAGGTTAATATTGAGCGGGCATCACAGGTCTACAAAAAAGCCGCGGAAGGCGATCTTACCCAGCGGTTTGATTTTGATCAACCGGATGAGGACACCCAGCAGGTCTATGGCCATCTGAAAAAAATGAAAGACTCCATCCTTGGCATCATCAAGAACCTCCAGAAAAATATCGGCGATGTCAACAACCGGATGCAGAGCATGACCTCCAATGCGCAGAACGCAACCCGAAGCATCGAGGAGGCGTCCAAGGGCGTGCAGCAGATTGCACTTAATTCGGCAAAGGTCAGCGACAACTCGCAGAAAGTCTCCCAAGGGTTCGAACAGATCACAAAAGCAATGCAGGACATGAGCGCCGCAGTTGAGGAAATCACGTCCAGCATGGAATCTGTCTCCAACCTCTCCAAGGAAACAGACGAACTCGCGCTCAATGGTGCAAAACTGGCCGGAGATGCCGAGAAGAGTATGACCGAAATTTCCAGCACAACTGCAAACGTCCATGGGATTGTCCTTGACGTGGAAAAGCAGATGGGAGAGATCACAAAGATCGTGGGCATCATCCGCGATCTTGCAAACCAGACAAACCTCCTTGCCTTAAACGCGGCAATCGAAGCTGCCCGGGCCGGTGAGGCAGGACGCGGGTTTGCGGTCGTTGCAACAGAAGTCAAGTCTCTTGCACAGGAATCCCGGAACTCGGCAGAGCGGATCGAGGAGATGATCGCGGCCTTAAAGAAGAGCACCCAGAACGCGGCTACTGCAATGGGGGACAGTAAAGCGGTTGTCGAGAAAGGCGCCGGCATGGTGACCGAGACGGTCGGGGCGTTCAAGAAGATTGCCGTTGCCATCGACAAAGTGGCAAAGAGCGCTTCTGAGGTCGCCGCTGCAACTGAAGAGCAGGCTGCAACAACCGAGGAGGTCACGGCAAGCGTGAATGAGATTGGCACGCTCGTAGAAAAGACCACAAAAGAAGCCACCGATTCTGCAGCCGCGACAGAAGAATCATCTGCAGCGCTTGACGAGATCACGCGCATGATCCAGAATGTCGAGACCATCGCAAAAGAGGCGACCGAAGCGAACAAGCACTTCAAGATTGCCTGAGAGATTCCTTCGGGGAACGTATCATGGCAATAAAATCCGAAGAAAAAAACCCGGACAGCGCCCCGGGAAGGACATCTATAGGGGACGGGAAGAGGCAGGGCAGTATCCAGGTCGTGATATTTGCCCTTGGCGAAGAGCAGTTTGCCATCGACCTGTTCGATGTCAAGGAAGTAGTGGAATATACCACCATCACGAAGCTGCCCAACGTGCCCGAGTACATCCGGGGGATCATCGATCTTCGCGGGGAGATCACCACCATTGTCGATCTCAAGCAGCGGCTCCACATTGCTGCGGGCAAAGCCGTAACGTTGGAGACCTCCCGGATCATCGTGCTTGACGACAAGATCACCCGGTCAAAGATCGGGATCCTCGTCGACGATGTAACCTCGGTCTCGACCTTCGAGGGCGGCCAGGTGGATTATACCTCCGCCTCGGTCAGCAAAGAGGATACCGCCATCATCGGGATCATCAAAAAGAAAGTAAAAGTCCGGGAAAAAGAGGTCAACGAACTGATCATCTGGATCGATATCAAGAAACTGCTCGGTGATATTGATTCAGAATTGTAGAAAAAACCACTCCTTGTTTTTTTTAAATGTACTTCCGGTGTACCCGCTCTTTGAGACCTGATTATGCGATACCTATGACGCAGAAAATCTCCGTTCTGTACGTGGATGACGAACCCCCGCTGCTTGACCTGGCAACGCGATTTCTCGAACGATCGGGACGGTTATCGATCGCGACTGTCGGGTCTGCAAAAAAAGCCCTGGACCTGCTAAAGACACAATCGTTTGATGTGATAGTCTCCGACTACCAGATGCCTGCGATGAACGGTATCGAATTCTTAAAAGAAATCCGCCAACACTTCGATGGGATCCCGTTTATCCTCTTTACGGGAAAAGGGCGCGAAGAGGTTGTGATAGAAGCTCTGAACTCAGGCGCTGATTCCTATATCCAGAAAGGGAGCGACACAAAGGCACAGTTTGCCGAACTGGAACAAAAGATCCGGGTCCACACGGAACATCGCCGAGCCCAGCTGGCACTTTCTGAATCGGAGAAAAAATACCGCGAACTCGTGGAGAATGCACAGGAATGTATCTACATTATCCAGGATGAGAAATTTGTATTTTACAATCCGAAATTTTCCGAGTGCCTGATGAGTTACGGGTACCTGTGCGAAGAGTTTTCATCCCTTTCGTTTCTCTCATTTGTCCATCCCGACGACCAGACAGTCCTGCGGGACAGGTATTTCCGCAGAATAACATGTGACGAACAATTTTCCCGGTACCCGTTCAGGGCCCTTAACCGATCCGGGGAGATACGGTGGTGGGAAGTCGATGCGATCCGGATCGTCTGGAACGGCAGGCCGGCCACCCTGAACTTTGCCCGGGATATAACGGAAGAGTACCAGCTACGGGAACAACTCAAGGAGAGCGAAAAGATATACCGCGCGCTCGTGGAGACGCTGCCCAAGACCGTGATAGAGTTCGACAAGGAGCTTGCCCTGACCTTCATCAACCGTGCCGGACGGGAAAAGTTCGGGTATCCCGATAAGGTTTGTACCGGCCCGGTATCGGCACTCGACCTGGTCTGTCCGGACGAACGCCCGCGGGTGCGGGAGATCTACCTGCAGGCATTTTCCGGGAATTATCCGCAGGTTCACGAGGCGATTGCACAAAAAAGCGATGGCAGCACATTCCCGATGGAAGTTTACCTCACTCCCATCGTTAAGAAAAAAAAGGTGAAAGGATTCCGTGTCCTTTGTATCGATATATCCCGGGCAAAAGACCTTCAGGATCGGCTGGTGCAGGCAAATACCAAACTGAACCGGATGTGCCAGATAACCCGGCACGATTTCAACAACAAGATTATTGCCCTCATGGGGTACCTCGATCTCGCGCGGGAACGAGCCGGTGATGGCGAGATCGTGCAGTACCTGCAAAAAATCGGGGCTATTGTCGGAATTCTGGAAGCACAGGTACAGTTTACCAAATCCTACCAGGAGATCGGGCAGTACGAACCGAAATGGCAGGATCTGTCCGCTGCGATCGCACGGTCCCGGGCTGCCCTTGCATTCGGGAAGATCAATCTTGCGATCGATACGGGGGGTGTTGAAATTTATGCGGATATGCTTCTTGAAAAGGTCTTTTATAACCTGTTTGATAATTCACGCTCCCACGGAGAGCATGTGACTTCCGTATCTATCTCGTACCGGAATACCGGACGGTCTCTCGATATCCTCTATGAGGATAACGGTGTCGGCATCCCGGCAGAGGATAAACCGCGCCTGTTTACCTGTGGTTTTGGGAAGCATACCGGTCTCGGGCTGTTTTTGAGCAAAGAGATCCTCGCTACGACCGGGATAACGCTCCATGAGACCGGCGAGTTCGGTAAGGGAGCACGGTTCGAGATCACCGTGCCTCAAGGGAGTTATCGGATCGTTACTCACGTGACCGAAGGATAACACCCGCTCAATCTGCCCGGGCCCCAACCGGTTCGGCGAAGCGGTGACTGGATAAAATAATGGCGGGAAGACCTCCTTCCCGCCGGATCCGCTCATCGCATTCCCGTGAAGGAGGGGGAACAGCGACCGGATCCTAAACGAAGTACCGTCTTTTGTCTGGTACCCCACGAGATCCTCCATGGTCTCCGCCACGCAGATGATCCCGCCATCCCCTTCCCCGCCGCGGCGGATATTCGAAAACGTAATCCCCTCCCAGGTACCCTTAAGGAACCGGGACTTTTTGCAGTTCTCGGGAAAGAACCGTGCAATCTCTTCGTTTTTCCCTTCGGGAATGAGATCGGCCAGGAGCGGGCGTTCCCGGTCAAGAGAAGAGGTTCCCGAATGTTGTCGAACCGATCATCTTTGCCGCAGGAAGCCCGGAAAAAAG
>JAQWDG010000068.1 GCA_028705545.1 Methanoregula sp.
GTTTGAGTGCGAGAAGATCGATCTCGTCTCCCCGCCGGTTCCACCACGACCCGATACGATTGTACCGGGGAGCGAGTTCCTCACGAAGAAGTGTCCGTACCATCTCCTCAAAGGCCCAGCCGGAAAATGCTTTCCATTCTAAAAGAACCCGGTCTTTAATGGGCCCGTACTGTCCGCTTTGGTACTGGCTCATGTTCCGGTAGATATAGCGGGCATAGAACCGGAAAAGCCGCAATCGGAAAAATACGCCCGGTAACCCCGGAAATAATTTTTCTTTAGTGGAGTTCATAAAGGGGCATTATCCGGACAGGGAAGACATCGGCCTGCCATGGCGAATGTGGCCATATTTTTTTGCGGATCGGGTACCTCAAAACCGGGTAAATACCAGGGTCGGATAAGACTGACGGGCATCCTCTCATTAAAACATCACAATACAAAATTTTATCTACTTTTTTGTATTATGATATCATTGGACACACAATGACCGTCAGGGACGCTCTTTTACAACAGAAAAGGGAACTCGATCTCCGCAGGCAGGAGCCGTATATAGAGCGGACCGCAGAAATCCACGAGGGAAACAGCCGGCTTGTCAGGATTGTAATAGGCCCGCGTCGGGCAGGAAAATCATTTTTCATAACCCGGCATCTTTTGAAGCAGGGTCCGTTTGCCTATGTAAATTTCGATGACGAAGAACTCAATGACAAAGAGAAAATCCCGGATATCCTCGCCGCAGTCACAGACCTGTATCCCGGAGCAAAGACACTCCTCCTGGATGAGATCCAGAACATACCGGGATGGGAACTCCTGGCGAACCGTCTCGCACGGCAGGGTTACACATTGTATGTAACCGGGAGCAATGCCCACCTGCTCAGTAAGGAGCTCGCGACACACCTCACCGGCCGGCACACCGTAACGACCATTTTCCCGTTCTCGTTTGCTGAATTTCTCAAAACTAAAGAGGGAGAATCGACTGAAAGTGAATGCCGCTCGCATCTTGCAGAATATTCTGTAACCGGGGGATTTCCCGAAATCCTGACAACAACGATCGATAAAAAAGAATATCTTCTCCGGCTCTTCGATGCAGTGGTGTACAGGGATATCATCCGGCGCTACCGGGTCCGGTCCCCGCAGGGTCTTGGGGATCTCGCCCAGTATCTCTGTTCGAACGTGGCGGAAGAATATTCCGTGCACCGCCTCTCGCGGGTAACAGGATGCAAAAGCGACCAGACCGTACGGAAATACCTTGAGTACCTGGAAGAGGCGTTCCTCTTTTTTTCGGTCCCGAGATTCTCGTACAAGGTAAAGGAACAGGTGCTTGCAAACCGGAAAATCTATTGTATCGATAACGGTTTTGTCATGGCCAAAGGATTTCGGTTTTCCCATAATGACGGAAGCCTTATGGAAAACCTCGTAGCAATTGAGCTCCGTAAACTCGAACTTGCCGGCAACCTGGATCTCTACTACTGGAAAAATACACAACAGCAGGAAGTCGATTTTGTCCTCCACAAGAACGGAAAGGTAGTAGCATTAATCCAGGTCTGTACCAATCTGACTGACGAAAAGACACGACGCCGTGAGGAGAACGCACTGTTGATAGCGGGGCGGGATTGTGCCTGCAAAAAACGCATCATCCTCACCATGAACGAAGAACGGACCGTTTCGGTGGAATGGTTTGGCATCAAAGGAGAAATCCGGTATATCCCACTCTGGAAATGGCTACAACAGGTAAACCTGCCCTAAAAAAGAGAACCTCCCTTCCCCGTAAGGCGCGGGAATCTGCCATGACGCCTCATCTGGATAGCATGTTCGCATGAAATGAGAGAAACCATTTACCTAAACAGACATTATTACTATTCATTAAGAGAAGGGGAAGATCGGCCTTATGAAAAAGTATAACCTTACGGTCACCATCTGGGAAGAAGAGGGCGTGTATGTTTCCCGGTGTGTTGAACTTGATGTCGCCAGTTGTGGAGATACGCCAAAAGAAGCACTGGAAAATATCCGTGAAGCAATCGATCTCTACCTGAAAAATGCGGAGGAATATGGCATGTTAAATGATATTGAACCCTCCCTTACCGCCCATGATAAATTTACGTCCCTTATTGAGGTCCAGGCGTGAAACTCCCCAGAGTGTCATCGGCCTGTGTTATTTCGCAGTTGAAAAAGAGGGGGTTTACAGAGGCGTGCCATCAGGGAAAGGGAAGCCACACAGCCCTCATACGGATTGATGAGACCGGTCAGAAACTGCTCGTGATTGTTCCAAAGCGTGATATCCTACCCATTGGCACACTTCTCTCTATTATGAGACAGGGAAAGTTTACAAGGGAAGAGTTCCTGGAGATACTTACCGGTTAACCGTCGGATATATTTCCCGTGGGATACGGATCCCATGTACCGGGACATGGCAAAAACAGACACCGACCGTACATGGCTACACTCACATTCCATCCGGTACAATATTCTCGTAATTCCCCCGGCAGATATTTGCGGGGAGTGCGTGAAGACCAAGGGGCATTACCATCCCCGTAATCCGGAGGGTTTTGGATACGAATTTTATCCAGCATTCGCAATTTTTCAGAACAAAAATAAACCGTTTTGCGCGATCCCCTTATCCGTCATAATAATCCCCCCACACTACCCTTTTCCGGCCAAACCAACCCCAAAAAACCGCCCGATCCCGGTCCCAATACATCAGACGATTTTAAACCCTTTTTTGCCAAAATAAGCCCAAATTAAGTTCCATATAATGCCTATAAGCGGGCCATATCCGCATTCTGGCAGCGGTCGTTTTCTCCATCAACAGAAAACCAATCCGAGCCCAAAAACTGGCGTCAAAACGCGTTTATGTGAGCGTTTTATTTCGTCCGATTGCTAAAAAAAGGCTAAATTGGAGTTATTTTGAAACGGAGCCCGATACGGGCTTATTTTCGGGTTGGGGAGTGGTAATCGGAGGCCATATCGGGCCCGGATGGGAGGATCTCTATATCGCTGGATCGGGCCGCCCGAGGGGGATCTTCGGGGAGCCTGAAATAAAGAAAGAGCGGTTTTTCCTCAAAGGCAGAATCTGTCCGGATAATCAAACGGCCGGCATCTCCTTTGCTGTTTTTATCTTCAATCGGCATCTGTGCCGGGAAATGTCGGGACACTATTCGGTTACGTTCGGACCGGATTGCCCGGCAAAAAATTCCTTGAACCCTCCACGGGAACAATTGTGGAAAAAATGTCCCTGTCGAAATCATCGATAAGGCGAACATTCCAAAAGACCGGGAAAAATCCGCAAGGTTACACAAGTCCGCCTACCCAATCCCCATATCAGCCAGATCCCGAATAAAATATCCTTCCTGGATGAGAATTTCCTTTCCTTCGATCGCCCGTGCGGCAATACCGAGGGTCACCGGCCCGGACAAACCCTTGACAAGGGGGATCTTCTTTTCGAGTGCAGACAGGAATCCCCGTGCCTGTGAAAGGGAAAGATCGCGGTTTTTGATCTCAACGGCAAGGTTCCCGTCGGGTTTGAGTGCGAGAAGATCGATCTCGTCTCCCCGCCGGTTCCACCACGACCCGATACGATTGTACCGGGGAGCGAGTTCCTCACGAAGAAGTGTCCGTACCATCTCCTCAAAGGCCCAGCCGGAAAAAGCTTTCCATTCCAAAAGAACCCGGTCTTTAATGGGCCCGTACTGTCCGCTTTGGTACTGGCTCATGTTCCGGTAGATATAGCGGGCATAGAAACGGAAAAAATTGTCTGAAAAGAGATATCTTCCCATCTTTGAACGACGACCCATTTCTGTAACCGGAACCCGGTACTCAATGATTCCCATAAGATCGACAAGATCCCGCAGGTACGGAGGTAAGGAAGTTGGTTCAAGGTGTGTATAATCTGCGATCTCTTTCTGGGCGCACTTTCCCTCTGCAATTGCTGCGAGGATCTCATAGTACGTCGCATGCTCCTTTCCAAATTCCTCAATGAGCACATCGCTCATCTCGCGTCGGAGCGGAGCAATGTCGGAAAGGACGAGTGACTCCAGGGAACTCACAAGATCGGTACACCCGTACTTGAAAAGGAACGGATAATAGTAGATAGTCCCGCCAAAAAGGAGGTACAGGTCGAGCCGTACTGCAGGATCGGTTATGCCCAGATCCGTAAGGATAGTAAAACAATCTTTTGGCTCGAACGGACGCAGCGTGAGAATATTGTCCGCCCGCTTAAAAAGCGGTGCCCCCCCGTCAAGAAAGATTTTCCGGATCATTCCGACCGATGATCCTGATATGATAAGAAAGATACGGGAATCTTTTCCCTTGAGATCCCAGAAACGCTGCATCTGCGAAATAAAAGAGGGATCAATCTTCAAAAATCTCTGGAACTCATCGAAAACGACAACGAGCGGCTTATCATACGAGAAGAGAAATTCCAGCAGTGTTTCCGGTGTATTGAGCCGGATATATTCGGGCAGGTTAAGGTTTGTCGCAGTAAACCGCCCGAACTCCTCCATTAAAATCTCTATGCTTTTGTTCTGGTCGACATAATAATACAGGGCTGATTTATCTTTGCAGAACTTTTTTATCAGTTCTGTCTTTCCTACCCGTCTCCGTCCGGTGATGACAAGAAACGAGGGGCCGGTCCTGTACAGCTGTTCCATGAGTCCGCGTTCTTTTTCCCGGTTATAGAACCGCATATGATTACAGTTATAATCATTATGATTATAATCATTGTTATTGCAGATCGATTGAGCAAGGAGGGGAAAGTGCCGGGCAAACCTCCCATTACCTGAGTGCCCCGTTGCAATTCCGGCCTCTGTTCAGCCCCCGTTTCCCTTCCCGATGCTTCGGTAAACACGATCCGTCAGCCCCCTTGTCCACTACCGGGGAAAATTCCTGCAATATCCCCGCAATCGGAAAAATACGCCCGGTAACCCCGGAAATATTTTCCCTTTAGCGGTGTTCCGCCAGGCCCGTTTTCCGGACAATGGAATGCCCGTGACCACCCCGGATCCTCCCACAGGTCGCATCTGTAGCCCCCGTTTTTTCCGGACATCCCCCGTAAAAGGAGGTATGTCGCAGGATCCCCCGCACGTACACACCCTCCACTCTTCCCGGGAAGTACATTTTTGCGAACAAAAAAACCTCCAGATTAAGGGCGAATTTGCTATTAAAACCCTATAATCACCTGTTTTCCCGAATTTTTCTCTTATTAAGGCAAGCACTTATATACCAAAAGCATACGGGTATGTGCCACACGGTCGGACAACGGCGGTGCGGGAGGGAACGCTCCTTGTGGGATTTGCATCACCAGCGAGCGGACGCTTTCGTACCGAAAGGTTTCCAGGACAAGCCGTGGGCAGGAGAATACCATGACAACAAACGCACCAGAACCAACAGGCCCGGCTCTCGGGATATGCATGATTCACACAGAGATCTGCTGCACCGGAGAGCCCGATACCCTGACCGGACGTGGGATCAATCAGGAGAGGTCCGCGGCTGTGGTACAGACAAATGAACAAACAACCGGTTCGTCCAAGGGAAAAAGGAAAGCCCCGGAGCTGTACGGAGACTCCGGATGACACGCGGATACCGGCCGGTCGTTGCAATCGGCGAGGCACAACGGAAAGCATCGGCAGGGGGCATGTGCGTAATAACGGTCGAAGCCGAAGCCAGACTCCCGTTCGACTTCGTTGTCGATGACCGGGGCAGCACGAGCCTTGTCCGGGTAAGGAGGCTGAAGTACGCGGGCTACGGGACGGCAGGCATTGAAAGAACCTGCAGGCAGCAGCTTGCCGAACTCCGGCGGCTGCCGGATCTCGGGTCAATTACCTCCGAGATCTGGGTACGGGGACCGGACCGGTCCTGGCACCGGTACCGAGTCAGAAAAGATTCACTCGAACCATGCGGTTAGGATATGCTAGGATAGGGAACCCCGAAATCTTAAATAGTATACTTTTAAGTATAATACTTATGAGTATCTTCATTGACCGCAAGGAAGAACTCTCTGTGCTCAACGAGAGATATGCACGGAAGGGAGCCGAGTTCATCATCCTGTACGGGAGGCGACGAATAGGGAAGAGCGAGTTGATCGAACATTTTTTAAAAACCACGAGGGGAATCCGGTTTCTCGCCCGGGAAGAATCAAAGCACCTGCAACTGAAAAAAATTACCCGGGACTGTGCAGAATTCTTCCATGATGACTACCTGCAAAAAAGCCCCTTTGGCGACTGGGACAGTTTCTTTGCCTACCTTGCCGGCAAAACAACGGAGCGCCAGGTCATCGCGATCGATGAATTCCCGTATCTCGTCAAGGAAGATCCCTCACTTCCGTCAATCATCCAGGAGTACTGGGATACCCGCCTGAAGGATTCCGGTATCGTTCTCATACTGTCAGGATCCAGCATTTCAATGATGGAAGAGTATACCATGCAGCATTCCAGCCCGTTATTTGGAAGGCGTACGGGTCAGATCCTGCTGCACGGCTTCCGGTTTGTGGATGTTCTGGATTATATCGGGAACTTCACGAAGGCAGTAGAATATTATTCGGTATTCGGCGGAACCCCGGCTTATATCATGGCGATCGATAAGGAGCAGGGGGTTTTTGAAAATATTACCGGGAAAATCCTCTCCACCGATGCGAGCCTCTATAAGGATGTAGAATTTGTCCTGCGCATGGAACTCAATGAACCGAGGTACTATTTTTCCATCCTCCTCTCCTTGGCAAAGGGAAACAACCGCATCGGCCTCATTATGAACGATACCGGCCTCGAAAAGGGGCTTATCACAAAATATCTTTCCATCCTCATGGATCTCAGGCTTGTCGAACGCAGGATCCCTGTCACGGATAACAACCGGAGCCGTAAAGGATTGTACCGGTTATCGGACAACCTGTTTACCTTCTGGTTCCGGTTTGTTCATCCAAACATTGAACGCATCGAACGGGAAGAGGCAGATACGGTCCTCAAGACAGATATTCAGCCGCAATTTGCCCAGTATATCGGAAAAGCGTTTGAATCTATGGTTGAAGATCTCTTTTGCGAATTCAACCGCGAAGGACTGCTCCCCTTCCGGTTCGATACCATCGGGAACTGGTGGGATAAGGGTGAAGAGATCGATCTCGTTGCCCTGCAAAAAGAGAGAGCATCCATCCTGTTTTGCGAATGTAAATGGCAGGATCGGGTGAATGCGGAAAAGCTCCTTGTGCAGCTCAAAAAGAAAGCGGCAGCTGTACCCTGGATGGACAAATCCAGAAACGAATATTACTGCATTGTCGCACGATCTTTTTCCCATAGGCCCGAAAAACAGGAAAACAACGAAAACACCCTGTTTCTGGATATCGGAGATCTTGAGGCGTGGCACAGACAGTGCCAAACTTCATAACGGGAGAATCCGGCATCACGTCACATAATCCTAACAACGCATAACGATGGCAGCCTGGCCCGGTATCCCGGATAAAAGACATCCCGACAGCAGCTTACCGGACTCCGACAGCTTCCGGACATAGGGACAGTCGCCTCCGGACTCCGGGAGTGGAGCCGGGCCGATCCTGGCACCGGTACCGGGTCGGCAAAGATTCCCTCTCTCCCTGCGGGGACGAAAAGATCCACGGCGCCGGTAACAAAATGCCGCAGACAGTACAGCCCGGTCACAAATAACTCCCGATGAGATCTCTTTTTAAAATTCCACGGAAGCGATCCAAGAATGATCGGAGATACCGTGTCGGTTTGTCGGGGCATGTGCCCACGGAGACGGGAAGACGGCTCCCGACCGCAAAAATCCATGCAGCCGATTCAGAGAAGAGCCAGCCAGACTTTTTTACACCGGATATTTCCGAAACCGGGTAATTTCCCCACCGCCAGAGATATCCTGCCATTCGCCTGGATTTCCATAGATTCCTTCATTCCTGAACAAGAACCCAAAACCTCATGAACGTTCGGCACGATACCCTCAACCGGGAACGGGAATACGGGTGGCGGATATGACAGGTACCATCGGCATCCTGACCGGGGGCGGTGACTGCCCGGGGCTCAATGCCGC
>JAQWDG010000069.1 GCA_028705545.1 Methanoregula sp.
TCCCGTGCGGTTGCGATCAGTTTTGCCTTTTTTTCCTTCTGGCCCGTGACATTGCAGTACGCTGCAAGCAGAACCGCCGGCACAAGGAAGTGGTGCTCGGGGCCGTGCATGTGGACAACCGGGTTCTGCATCAGGGTGATGGCGATCCGGACCGGGTCGGTCTCGTCTGTTGCCGTACAGTACTGCTGGATCGCGTCATCAGCCCCGAGACGGTGGCAGCGGTCGCAGACGAAATGCCCGTCTTCGCATACGGCATCCGCGGTCTTTACCTGGTGGCAGTACACGCACTCGCGCTGTTCGGGCGATTCAAGATAACGGAGCGGTTTGCCGCAGACCATGCAGCCGGTACGGTGATCGGTCATGAAACATCTCTTAACGGGAACTGTTGTGGCCCAAGACAAAAATCCTGTCGCTCTAAAACAGGGGGGTAAACCAACGGGCAAAAAAAACCGGACTAGTGTCCTATCCGGGTCCGGCGGGCCGGGGGACCGTGGTGCTTTCTCCCGCCAGAGAGCCCGAGCCGGAGCTGGTCAGAATATTTTGCTGCAAACGAGCCCACCAGCGAGGTCACGATCACCATCACCGCAATGGTCGCTGCAACCGGCGGGGAGCCGTACAGCGCTGCAAGCGCAATGGAAAATTCCCCCCTCCCGATGGTGTTGACCCAGATCTCGATACCGGATTTTGCCGACCCGTAGAGCGCGATCCCCGTGAGCACGCCTGAGATGAGCTTTGAAAAGACCGCTAATATGCAGATGATTGCAATTACGCCGATGTTAATGCCGGCCGACAGGGTGATCGAGATCCCGAAAAAGACAAAGAAGATCACGAGGAAGACATCCTTGAACGGCCGGGCATGCTGCTCGAACGCATCCGGATCGGTCGTTGCAATGGCGGCGCCAAGTGCGATTACCATGAGCGTATCGGGGATGCCCAGGTACAGGGCGCAGCCCGCAGTCGCAAGCACGGCAACAAACGTAAAGAGGACCGGCAGTTCGTCCTCGCGGTCGAGGATCGAGACCAGAAATTCCTTGCCGTAGTGGGCGAGGATGTAGAGGACGCCAAGGCCCACGAAGATCTTCCCGGCAAAGAGGAGCAGGTTCTGGTTTCCTGCCGAGAGGAGGGCAAGGACGATGATCATGACGAGGTCCTCGAAAACCATCAGCCAGATGATCGCCTCGGACTCCCGCATCATGAGTTTCCGGTTCTCGATGAGCGAGGTGACCGTCATCGCGGTACTCGATATGTAGAACGCGGCGGCGATGATGAGCGCCTCGACAAAGGAGAAGCCGAGCAGGTACGCGGCGAGAAAGCCGATGAGCATGTTGACGTTTAAGTCGATGATCCCGCTCGTTAAGACCGCATTGCCGTTGTCGGCGAGTTTGTCCACCTTGAGGCCGAGGCCGACAAAGAAGAGTAAAAAGATCAGCCCGAGGTCGGCAAAAAAACTGCTGATCTGATCGGAGGCAACGATACCGAGGCCGGACTTGCCCAGTACCACACCCGCGATGATGTAAAACGGTATGGCGGGGATCGTCAGGTACTTGCTTAACATGGCAAGCGCGAGGCAGACCGTAAGGGCAATGATGATGCCCTGGGCGGCGAGGATCCCTTCCATTAATCCACCATGATCTCGTGTTCGAACAATTGGAGCTGGTCGGTCTCCCCGATCACAAGCAGGGCATCGCCGGCTTCAAAAACAAACGACGGCGGGGGGTTGATGATATTTTTGTCGTTTCTTGAAACCGCGATAATCGTTATCCCGGTCTTTGCCCGGATCTGGAGGTCCTGGATGGTCTTTCCCGCGATCGCGGGCGGGACGATGTACGAATGGATGGTGATCCTGAGATCGGCTAATGCCGAGAATGCGATCTCTACGCTCTCCTGGTCCGCTTCTATAATGGCTCCGGTGAGGATATTTCCGAGCCTTCGTGCCTCGACCGGGGTCATCTCCGCAGCGCTCGGCGTCCGGCATCCCTTCTGGAGCGTGTACATCTGGATGGTGCCGTTTTTGGTAAAAAAGAGTGCTACGGTATCGCCCTTGTCGGTTTCGAACTCGTACTTGGTGCCCACGCCGGGTAGGTTCAGGGATCGGAGAGCCATAACAGTGGTTGGAGAGATCTTCCTGAAAAATATTATGCTAAAAAAAGCCCCGTATGTCATCCCGCTTAAGGGAAGAAACGAAAAAAGTCCGGTTACGCGGCCAAAAAGGGATTCGGTAAGCGTGAACGGGGGTGAGAGGTTCCCGCCCATGCGTCGAGATCCACGGTATGCATTCAAGGTTTTTTCTTTAGAGAGGCCGGGAGGAAGAGCCCGTGCCGCACCGGAAAGGGTATGCCGGGGCCACGGTTTTTTTAGGGGTTTTTCATCCTCCCCATACTTCCTGTTGCATACCCAGTGGTTTAAAGCCCGGCCGGGTGGGGTGAAAGTGACCGGGAACAAAACAGCACTCTTTAAACGGGATTGCCCGCCGTGTTCCACCAATATATTTATTTATCCTCGCCCCAAGGAGAACTGTCATGGGTTCTCCTGCCGAGCTCCCCATTGAACAACGGGTAGCAGCGCTCTGCGGAATAATTACGGTATTTGTAGCAATAGCAGGACTCTTCGGGATTGCATGGGGTTATACGACACTTGCCAGCCTCGCTCCCGGGTACAAGTCCGTCTCCCTGTTTGCCGCTGCTGCCTGGATCGTGCTCGGGGGAATCCTTTGTTTCCATGCCCTCCGGCCGCTTGCCGGGCTGGCTCGTACGATCGCTGCAGCGGCCTGTGCGGCAATCTCCCTTATCGGTCTTATCGAATTCCCGCTGCTCCTTTTTGGCATCCAAACGGTTGTCGAAGGAACCGCCATGAATGTCGGGGACCGGCTCCTTGGCCGGCCGACAAGCGCCATGTCTCCTTTGATGGCAGGGCTTTTTGCCCTGCTCGCGATTGCCGTTTTCATTCTTCTCTATGCTACACCGGATCGCAGGCATCATACAGCAGATCTCTCTGCGGTCGGACTTCTCGGGGCGGGAATCTTTACCGTAGGATTTACCCTCCTCCTCAGTTATTTCTACGGCTCGCCGCTCCTCTACGGGATCACCATAGCACCGACATCGTACACATCGGCTCTTGCCGCATGCAGCCTGGGCATCGGCCTTATGGCTGCGGCGGGACCGGATGCCTATCCGCTCAGGTATTTCTATGGTACATCGACGCGTGCCCTCATCCTGCGGACGTTCCTCCCCCTCACACTCGTCATTATCTTTATCCAGGACCTCTTCATCCTCCGCCTCGAACATCTCTACGGCATCAACGATACCCTGCTCCTTGCGGTAAGCCTGGTACTCTTCTGCATTCTTTCCCTCCTGATCGTTGCATTCACATCGAAGAAACTGGGAGATCTCGTAGACCGGGCAGAAGGGGAAGTGCGCAGGAAAAACGATGCCCTCAACGCCGCGTACGAACAGCTTGCCGCATCGGACGAGGAACTCCGCCGGCAGTACGACGAACTGGCAGAGCAGGGCAAAAAACTCATGGAGAGCGAGGACCGGAACCGCGAGCTCGCCACGCTCCTTGAACATTCCTCCCAGCCGTTTGCGGTCGGTTACCCGGACGGGCGCCTCGCGATGTTCAACCATGCGTTCTCGGAACTCACCGGCTACAGCAGCGACGAGCTGGAGCGGATCTACTGGTCTGCCGTCCTTACCCCTCCCGAGTGGAAAGCAAAAGAGACAGAAGCCCTCGAAACACTCAACCGGACCGGCGGGCCCGTACGGTACGAGAAAGAATATATCCGAAAAGACGCATCGAAAGTCCCCATAGAACTCTTTGTCCACCTCATCCGGGACAAGCAGGGGAATCCTTCCCGCTACTACTCGTTTATCACCGATATAACGGAACGGAAAAAAGCGGAATTCCTCCTCCGGCAGAGCGAGAAACGGTTCCGGGCCCTTGTCCGCAACTCGTCGGATATCATCAGGATCCTCGATGCTTCCGGCCATATCTCCTACGAATCCCCGTCCTCGGCAACAATCCTCGGTTATCCCGAAGGGGAACTCAACGGGAAAAGCCCCATCGGCCTCGTCCACCCGGACGACCGGGACCGGGTGAGAAAAGGATTCTCCCGGGTTCTTTCCGGCACAAACCCCGGTACGCCTACGGAATTCCGGGCGAGAAAGGCTGACGGGACGTACATCTACGTGGAATCCATCGGGGCAAACCTCCTCAATGTACCGGAGGTCGCCGGGATCGTGATGACAATCCATCCCATCGACGAACGAAAGCGTGCGGCGCTTGCCCTAGCTAAAAGCGAGGAGAAGTTCCGGCTGCTCGCCGATTTTGCCTACGACTGGGAGTACTGGATTTCGCCTGAGGGTACATTTGTCTATGTCTCCCCGTCCTGCGAACGCATCACCGGCTATACCGCAGAAGAAATTATAGCAGATCCCGGGCTTTTTGGGAGAATCGTCCACGAGAGCGACCGGGATCTTATCGGCGATCACTTGTCTTCCATCAGCGAGGAGCCGCCGTTCCATTCATCGGAATTCCGGATCCATAAAAAGTCCGGGGAGATCTGCTGGATCGGCCACTCCTGCCACGCTATCTATGATGCCAATGGCCGATGGATCGGGCGCAGGGCAAGCAACCAGGACATCACCAAGCGCCGCGAAGCCGAAGAGGAGATTAAAAAACGAGAGGAGGACCTCCACGCAGCATACGAGGAACTGACGGCATCGGACGAGGAACTGCGGGAAAATTACGAGGAACTGGCAAAAAGCCAGGACGCCCTGCGGGAGAGCAACCGCCGGCTTACCGAAGCACAGGAGCTGGCGCACCTGGGGTTCTGGGAATGGGATGTCAGGACCGGCCAGGTCACCTGGTCGGACGAAGTGTTTACGATCTTCAGGCTGGATCCTGCCACATTCACGCCCCAGATCGATTCCATCCTCGCCCTCTCGCCCTGGCCCGAGGAACAGCAGCGCGGCCGGGAACTGATACAGCGGGCAACCGTCTCGCACCTGCCCGGTACCTACGAGCAGCGGTTCCTTTTGCCCGACAAGAGCGTTGGCTACTACCATTCTACCTTCGAAGGCAGGTACGACAATGCGGGAACGCTCGTGACCATTGTCGGAACCGTGCTCGATATCACCGAACGCAAAAAAGCGGATCTTGCCCTCCGGGATAAGCACAGGGAACTGAACGCTGCCTACGAGCAGCTGACGGCAACGGAAGAAGAACTCCGGCAGAACTACGAGGAACTGGCAAAAAGCGAGCAGAATCTCAGGGCAAGCGAACAGCGCCTGCGCCGGTTCTACGATGCCGGGCTGATCGGGGTGATCCAATGGAATACTGCGGAAAGGATCACCGCCGCAAACGACAAGTTCCTTTCCATGACCGGCTATACCCGGGACGATCTTGTGGCCGGCCGTATCAACTGGGCTGCCATGACCCCTCCCGAATTCCATGAGCGGGACAAAATAGCGCTTGCGGAACTTAAGGAGAACGGATTTAACAAAGAGCCCTACGAGAAAGAAAATATCAAAAAAGACGGCACCCGTCTCCCCATCCTCGTTGCAGCAGCTATGCTTGACGACCAGTTCTCCGAAGGCGTCGCATTTATCCTGGACATCTCTGCACGAAAACAGGCCGAAGCGGAAAGGGAAACGTTCGCACAGCAGCGGGAGCTCGCGCTCCGGGCAGCCCACCTCGGCTGGTGGCACTACGACCCGGTAACAAAGATCTCCACGTACGACAAGCGGTACACAGAAATCTTCGGGGTTACCGGGAACTCAGGTCCCAACGAGGAACTGCTTGCCCTCCTGCACCCGGACGACCTGCCCCGCGTCCTTGCAGCCGTGGACGCAGCCTTAAATCCCGCAGACCCGCAGCAGTACGCGATCGAGTACCGGGTGAATGCAAAAGACGGCGTCATGCGCTGGGTCTGGGCAACCGGGCTTGCAACGTTTTCCGGGAATGGCCCTCTCCGGCACGCCGCGAGTTTTGTCGGCACGGTCGAGGACATTACCGCCAGAAAGAACGAGGAACGGGCGCTCCGGCTCGTAAACCAGAAACTCCAGCTCATGAACATCGTTGCCTGGCACGACATCCAGAACAAGGTGACCGGCCTGCGGGGCTACGTCGAGCTCAGCCGCGACCTCGTGGCAGACGAGAACGTGAAAAAGATGCTCAGGGCCGAAGAGGGCATCTTAAAAGTGATCCACCAGCAGCTCGAATACACCCGCGAGTACCAGAAGATCGGGGAAAAACCGAGCGAGTGGGTGGATATCCGCGCCATGCTCTCCATGGTGCTCGCCTTAAAGAGCATCCGGTCCGTCCGGGTCGAAATAAACGTGGACGGTCTCTTTGTCTATACCGACCCGATCCTCGAAAAAGTCTTCTCGCACTTAATCGAGAATACCCTTGTCCATGCAAAGACCGCAACGGAGATCCGGATCGGGTACCGGGAGACCGCAGAGGGTCTCGTGCTCGTGTACGAGGACAACGGCCCCGGGATCGCGCAGGCCGACAAGGAATCGCTCTTTGTCCGGACTTTTGCGACAACGCACTTCGGGCTCTTTTTCATTCATGATATTCTCGAACTCTCCGGGATCGGGTTTACCGAGACCGGAGAGCCGGGCAAAGGGGTGCGGTTCGGGATGGCGATCCCCCGGGGGATGTACCGCATCGATCCGCAGCCGGGCTCCGGTGCATAAAACAACACCTTTTTTCCCTATCCATGATGATAAATAATGATAGATTATTTTCACCGTGCAACCATCCGCTAAAAACGGGCGGTACAGGAGTTGGTCATCATCGCAGAAATCCCGAAAGAAGAGTACTTAAAGAAGTGTACGTCCGCGTGTGCGGGATGCAGCTCGTCGCTCTCGCTGCGCTACGTGCTAAAAGCGGCCGGACACGACACCGTGCTTGTCGTGCCCGCGTGCTGTACAAGCGTCATCCAGGGGATCTACCCCCACACCGCGATGAACGTGCCGGTCTACAACGTCGCGTTTGCCGCCGCAGCCGCATGTGCATCGGGAATGACCGAGGCATTCCAGGCAATGGGGAAAAAGACCCACGTGATCGTGTACGCCGGCGACGGAGGGACGCTCGATATCGGCATCCAGTCGATGTCGGGCGCATTCGAGCGGGGCACCGATTTCCTGTACATCTGCTACGATAACGAGGCCTACGGGAACACCGGCATGCAGCGCTCGGGCGCAACGCCGCTTGGCGCAAAGACCACTACGACCCCGACGGGAAAGACAGTCGAGAAAAAAGACATCGATGCGATTGCCGCCGCCCACCACCTTGCGTACATGGCAACGGCATGCAGTGCTTACCCGCAGGATATCTATAAAAAAGTCGCAAAGGCGCTCACGTTCCGGGGCCCGACGTTCATCCACATCCTCGCCCCCTGCCCGCCCGGCTGGCGGTACCCGACCGAGAAAACGATCGAAATGGGAAAACTCGCGGTAAAGTCCGGCATGTGGGTGCTTTATGAGCGCGAGAACGGGAAACTCACGATCAGCGCCCCGTCAAAAGCCGCGATGAGAAAACCGATCCCTCTCGAAGATTACCTCAAGCCGCAGGGCCGGTTCAAGGGCATCGATCCAAAATCCCTTGAGATCTTAAAGCAGCACCTCGCGGAGAATCTCAAAAAACTCGCGGCAGAAGAGGAGGCGTCGGCATGAAGGAGATCGCAACGGGCAACAAGGCGATTGCAAAGGCCGTAAAACAGGCCCTGCCCGCCGTGGTCGCGGCATACCCGATCACCCCGCAGACCGAGATCGTGGAGACCATCGCGGACTTTGTGACAAGCGGCCAGATGAAGAGCCGGTATATCCCGGTCGAGAGCGAGCACTCGGCAATGGCGGCCTGTATCGGCGCCTCCATCACGGGCGTACGGACCTTTACCGCAACAAGCGCCCACGGCCTTTTGTACATGCACGAGATGACCAACTGGGCTGCGGGTGCACGCCTCCCCATCGTGATGGCAAACGTGAACCGCTCGC
>JAQWDG010000070.1 GCA_028705545.1 Methanoregula sp.
GCGAAGACCGGGCAGGACAGGAGATTGCCCGGCTCGCTGCATTCCCGGCCTTGAATCCCAACCCGGTCTTCGAGGTCCGGCCGGACCGGACCTTCAGTTACATGAACCCGGCTACCACAAATGTGCTCCTCGCCCTCGGCCTTTCTCCGGACCTCTCGGTATTTTTACCCGTTGACTTCGACAAGGTTGTCCCTGCAGATGCGGCAGCGGCACCGGTGAGGGCGTGCCGGGTCGTGCAGATCCGCGAACGGTACTTCCACGAGTCGATCTGCATTATCCCCGGGCAGACCTCTGTCAGGGTTTACGCATACGATATCACCGACCGGGTGCATGCAACGGAAGCGCTTTCGTATGCCAACCACAAGCTGGGTATCCTCACGAGCATCACCCGACACGATATCCAGAACAAACTGAGCGGCGTCTTTGGCTATCTCGACCTGCTCAGGGGGTCCTTGCGCGACCCGCAGCTGATCGGGTACCTCGACAAGGCGGAAACCTCGGCAGAGGCAATCCGCCACCATATCGATTTCACCCGGGATTACGAATCGCTCGGGGGAACCGCACCGGTCTGGCAGGAGATCCGCCCCATACTCGCAGACGTGCGGTCCCGGTTCGATCTCACCGAAATCTCCTTTGAGGACCCCGCACCCGGATTTGCCGTCTTTGCCGACCCGATGTTTGCCAAGGTTCTCTACAACCTTGTCGACAACTCGCTGCACCACGGCGTGCATGTCCGGCATATCCGGGTACAGAGCCACCCCTCCGATACCGGGTGCCTCCTGATCTATGAAGACGACGGCGTGGGAATCCCGCAGGACAAAAAGGAGCTGATCTTCGAGCGCGGCTTTACCACTTCGTCGGGAACGTCCCGGACCTCCGGCCTCGGCCTGTTCCTGGTCCGGGACATCCTTGCCATCACCGGCATTACGATCCATGAGACGGGGGTAGCCGGGGAGGGCACGCGATTTGAGATCGCCATTCCCCCGGGTAAGTGGCGGTCGGGGCCGGCACCCTAAATACTATTTTTTCCCACGGAGGAATGGGAAAACCCCGGGTTGACTTTTAAAAAAACGACACGGACGGGAAACAACCCGGCTGATAAGGACAAAATCCTCTCCGAACCACAATCGCACGATCTCCCGTATGGGAAAAACAAAAAATAAAAAAAGATTTTTGGATTTTCAGATATACCGCGCCTTGAGCGAGAGCTTGCGCGGGGTATAGAGCGGGCGGAACGGCTTGCCTGCAATCTCTGTCTTGACCGCTGCGATAAGGGCATCCGTGGTCAGCTGCTCCTTGTGCGGCTTGTTCGGCTCGGACTTCCGGCGGATGGTGACGGTGAGCTTCTTACCGGCCATCTCTTCGTCGCCTACAACAATCACGTAGGGCACCCAGTCCATACCGGCTTCGCGGACTTTTTTGCCCACGCTCTCGTCGCGGTCATCGAGATCGCAGCGGATGCTCTGGGCATTGATCGCATCGCAGATCTCCTTTGCATACGCGGTGTGACGCTCGGTAACCGGCACGACCCGGACCTGAACCGGCGAGAGCCAGGTCGGCAGGGAGGGTACCTTCTGGGTCGAGATGTTCTCAAGGATTGCGCAGATCACGCGCTCGACACTGCCTGTCGGGGAGCAGTGGAGGATCGGCGGGTAGACCGGGGTGCCGTCTTCCTTGTAGTACTTGATATTAAACCGGGTTGAGCTCTCGACATCGATCTGGACGGTCGGGTTCTCGATGGGCCGGTTCTGGCCGTCGATTGCCGCGAGGTCGATCTTGGCCTCCCAGTAGTGGACGCGCTCGGAGAGGACTTCGATAAGCATCGGGCAGTCGGACTCTTTGACGATCTTCTTGACCCATGCCTCGTTCTCGTCGTAGAACTTCTTCGTGCACCGGAATGCGGCGACGAGTTTTGTCTCGAAATCCCGGCCGGTCTGCCAGCCGATGGCAAGCTGCTCTTCAAAGCACTTCATGGCCTCGGGCATATCGGTGCAGAGCGAGTGCATATCGGGCATCGTGAATGCACGGAGCCGCTTTAACCCGATGACTTCCCCTTTCTGTTCGTGCCGGAAGGAGTAGGTGGAGAGCTCGTACATCTTTAAGGGGAGGGTGTTTTTCGAGATGTGCATGTCCCGCATGATCGAGAACATGCCAAAGCATGCGGCAAACCGGAGCATCATGTTCCGGTTGTTGCTCTTGAACCGGTACTGCCGCTCGCCGAACTTGGCCGCGTGCTCGCAGATCGCCTTGTCGCCAAGGTCGTACATGACCGGGGTCTCTACCGGGGTCGCGCCGTACGGGAGCACGAGCGCAAGGACGTAATCGGCAAGGAGGTCGCGGACGAGCTTGCCCTTGGGCATCCAGCGCAGGCAGCCGACATCGCTCGCGGGCTCGTAGTCGACGAGCTCCTTTGACCGCATCAGTTCGACGTGGGCCGGTTCTCCGCCGGTCGGTTCTGCAACGCCCAGTTCCTTTTTGACCAGGCAGCCGAACGGTGTGTTGTCGAGGTACTCGTGGTAGTCATGGGTCTTCCCGTCGGGGGTCATGACAAACCAGTCGTGGGTCGCCTCTTTCTTGCCCTTCTTTTTCGAGACAAGCTCACCCTCTTCGCCACCGGGGACGATGGTCTTGGAGAGCTCGGAGAGCGGGTGGCCCTTGCAGGAGATCTTGAACGATTTGTACCAGCCGAACGGGGCACGCTTTACCTTAAACCCTTCTTCGGTGAGGCCGTCCTTGAGCGCATTTAAGGCCGGGATGGCGACATCGGCGGGTGCGAGGTCGCTTGAAAGGTGGGCGTACGGGTAGATGACGATCTTGTCTGCGTGCACCTGCCCGGCGGTGGTCTTTACTTCCTCGACAGCCTGGGCGACGACGCCCTCGATGTCTTCCTGGTCGACAGATTCAACCGCAGAGAATACCGTGAGCGCGTCTTCTTCGCGGTCAGCGAGAACGGCTCCCTCCTCTGCCATCTTCGTTTTCTTTTTGGCTTCGTATTCGATGTAATCCGAATGTATCAGAAGAAGTCGCATAGCTTCATCTCCAAACCGGAACGATTATTCGTATAAATTGGATCCTTAAGGTATATACCCTCATTGCCCCCGAAGCTTCCTTAAGGGAAGGTGTAGGAAAGAACATGATTATAAGATACAGGTCGGACCTGGAGGAGGGAGACGGCTCATTTACCGGGAGCCGGAACTGCCTGTCGGGGAGAAAGCAGGGATTGCCAAAAGACCAGGAATAACCGTTTTTTAATCCCCTGATGAGATCTCCAAAGGGTAAACGCAAATTCTAATGGTATTTCTCCCGTATCTCGAATTCCCGTGAAACGCCACAATCACAAACAATCATATACCTGCCTGGCAACAGGCTGGTTGTCGTTATTCTCTGTGCACGGGTTGACTCCCCGGGCGCTAAATATGAGATAAGTGGTGATCGCGTCTCTTCGAATTCCGACTGGATTTCCCATGACTTATTTTCGGTTTGCCGGAAGATTGAGAATGTTGGGGGTGTGTTGTTACAGGTGAGGGTTTCTGTTCCTTCATTTACGAGGGAAAATTCAATAACTTCCCCCTGATTGTAGACAGTGGAATCCATTTTGATAAAATCAGGATGGACGGGATTGCCCGGTTGGGTATACGTCCCCGGATTGGTTGAATTGGTGTCCAAAACGACAGGAGAGGATATATTCGGTGTAGTGGCGCCGGCAGTACAATTCTCTGAAACCGATGTGGTTGTACACCCTGCCACCAGGAGGAATATCATGAGAATCGGCAGGGCATATAGAGTTCGGGATAATGTCATCAATCGCCTATATTAATCGATTCATAATTTTACTATTTACTTGCTCTGTCCATAAACCCAAAACTGAACCCGGATATTTTAGAGGAATTGGCTTTTTGCAGGAATCTCCGTCCGGGAAAATTGTTGTACCAATGACAAAAGATCCTTATGCTTACCGAACCGTTTGGGAAAAAAATCTGGATATAAACGGACGATTCAAACAGAGATCACGTGATCCTCCCGACTTTTTAAAAATTTCAGTCACCCCCTTACCCCCATTTGTCCATCCGTAAAAAAACTGGTCGGACCGATCGATCTCAAAATCGGTCGGAGCGACCTCTTTTGTTCCAGTTCCAAAACCACCGTTTCCACTAAAAAATCAGACGATACGGGCAGTCATACCGATCGTAATTAGTGAACGGTCAGACCGACCGATCCTGATCATTGATCGGGCCAACCCCCCTCCCCATCGGGAAGCCGGGGTAGCCCCCCTACCCCCATTTGCCCACCCGTAAAAAAACCGGTCGGACCGATCGATCTCAAAGATCGGTCAGGGTGGCATCCTGCCTTTGAGCGTATCCAGCGGGTACGTCTCTTTTAAAGGGTTCTACCGGCCCCTGGTTTACAGGAACCCTACCCGAAATCTGCAATAATCCTGGCAGTACTTCCAGCGGGTGAGATTTGACCGGACCACAATCCTTACCGCTTATTCTCGTGATACCGCGAGAGGGTTGCCTGGTGCTGGTTGAGATATTTCGCATCGGCCTTCTTGTCGTACGGGTTTTCCGCCCGCTCGGTTGTGTAAAATACCAGCTGGCCGATCGGCATACCGGCGTAGACCTTGACCGGCCGGGCGTTCACGTTTGCCATCTCCAGGGTGATAGTTCCGGCAAATCCTGCATCGATCCATCCCCCGGTCTGGTGGAGGGTGACACCGAGGCGGGCGATGCTTGACTTGCCCTCGATGGTCGCCACGATATTATCCGGAAGGCCGATGCATTCGAGGGTTTCGGCAAGGACGAACTGTCCCGGGTTTAAGGTAAACGAATCGGCGTGGATCTCACCTACGTCCGCGGTCACGCTCGACCGGTCGTACGGGTCGATTACCTGCGTCCCGGGCTCGTACCAGACAAAATGGTTCCCGAGCCGGATATCGACAGAGTTGGGCTGGATGAGGGCCGGGTCGTACGGGTCGATTTTGATGTGGCCCCGGGCGATCCGGTCCCGGAGCTGCCAGTCGACAAGGATCATCGCCAGTATTGTGGGCGCTTATGGGTGATAAGAGGGATCCTGTCCAAAAAATACGGCGTTGCTTCCAACGTCGTCAGGGATTCACGGTAAATTGGTTCATCACAGGTTCCGCTCCCCAATCATCACCCGGCGGCCCGTGTCCGGGTAAGTCGCAATGATCACGAGATGAACGGGAGCGGTCCCGTTTCCCGACACCGCTATTCCCTGAAGTGTGACCGATGCCCCCCTCGCAAACAGGAGCCCGTCCGGGGGATCGATGACCGCGTCAAGACCTGCTTCCGAGATGAGAGACTGGTTACTGACATCCCGGTCATCAATGAAAATTTTCAGCGTGGGCAGCGCATTGTGCTTCGCCCAGGAATCCGGCTGCATGACAATACGGAGGGAATCGGGAGCCGTGCGGGAGGCTTGTGCGTAATCGTTGACTCCGTAACACGAACTGAACTGGTCCGAAGGGGTGGGCGAATACCCAAGATACAATAGCGTTGGGGGGACAAGCAGGACAGCGAGAATTACACCGATGAAAAAACGACATGAATACAATTGTCCTGCCAGGGCAGATATTGTCGGGATTGCCATTTTATCGGGAACAGATCCGCTCCGTGGTTTATGGAAATATGCGGCAAGTACCTGTATGACCACAGATGCCACGAAAATTTCCGCGAAAAGGAGCGGCAGGGAAGAAAAATGTCCTGCATTCCAGACGGTCTCCAGGAACGCGATGATCGCTATAATGACGAGCGCCGTGCAGATCCCTGACACAAGTCCGACTATCAATTCCCCGAATTTTTCTCCTGTACTGAACACCTCCCCTGCGCAGTAGCCGAACAGGGCAAATACCAGTACCAGAAGCAGGACTTCCTGAGTGTAATATAATGCAGGAGACAGGCATCCTGTATTCTGGAGGACATGTTCCCATATCCACTGCAAAACCCCGTGTACCGCTCCCGAGCAGATACCGCCGGATACGCCCCAGAGTATAACTGTCGGCAGCAACCGGTTGTTCTCACCCAAAAATTCCATAATCCCTCAAAAAATTATATGAAGGGGTCTGATGAAATAACCTCTCCTGAAATGGCATCAATCCGGTCATGTCCCCATTCAGATATGCCCGGAATAGAGTATCGTACTCCCGGTTTTATTCGCGGGATCAGTGTCGATAACAACCAGGCGTTTTGTCGGTGTCCCATTGCTGTACATGCCGGCACCGTTGAGTGTCACGGAATCGCCATATAGATACAACAACCTGTCTGGAGGTTCCATCCGGATATCCAGTCCGAGTCCTGCGATATGCTGCGGGGTGCTGATATCTTCCCAGCCGTAATGGAGATCCACGGGAGTACCACGTCCCGTCCCGGGATCGGGTCTCATGACGATCAGGACCGAATCGGGACCGGTCCGGTTGACCTTGACAAAACGGGTAGTGACATTCCCGTCCTCATGGATCGGGTATGGATTTACGTACAGACATGAATCTGTCGTATTGAAGAGTCCGCCAACAATCCCGGGCGGGACGATGCACGAAATAAGGATCAGCGCCGCGAGGATGGGGAGGACGATATATCCTATAAGGGGAAGTATCGTTGTCGTCGTTTTATTCCGGTCACCCGCATCTTTCGATGGGGATCCATGGACGGAACACCTACTGCCCTTCACGGGAAAGGATGCCCTTCCTGAAACGAGGTTGATTATGGAACACCGACAGAGAGTTGCCGGTAAATCCCCAGAAACGCATCCATACCCGGGAATAGCCGTCCCGGTTTTTTTCTGAGGGTCTATGGATTTTCGAATCATAGCATATTATCGTAAAGGGTAACACCGGCAGGGGAGCCATTATGGCTGACCACCACCACATGGGTTAGTCGATCATTGTCACGGGATACGGCCCGGCCATTCAGGATAACTATTGACTCTGTATCGTATGACAGCCCTTCGGCAGGTTCGATCCTGCAGGGAATTCCCTGCCGCAGGATCACGGACTGGCTGCTGACATCGTTTCCGTTGATGGAGATGACGGGCGGTTCATACGGTCCGACCCAGGGGACAGAGGGCACTTTGGAGGTATAAGTAATTTGAACGGACTGGTTCGACAATCGTTCTGCCATCACATTCTGGTGGATGCGGCATTCACTGCAATCATTTGCGATAAACCCGGATCGTGTTCCAATAAAGGCAAACGCCGGAGGAAGCACAAGAGTAAGAACGATACAGATTACCAGCAGGGTAACAGTGAACGGGACCTGTTTTTTTCCCGGATTTTCGGATGCCGTTTCGTCTGCGATCATATGTGACCGGAAAAACAGGTACGCCCCAATGACAGTTCCCGAAATGCAGATCGCGACTATTAGGGCGAACCACCGGACGATGATGGGCCAGGGGAGATTATCATAAAGAACACCGGTATTCACGACGAAGAGTGCAACAACAATCCCCATTACTACACCGGTGATGATACCCTGTTTTATGGAATCACGGGGCCCCGTAATCTCCGACAGGATGTACCTCATTACACCGGCTCCTGAAAGTAACAAGATAAAAAGGCCCGCAAGAAGCATCTGGGGAATCTGGATCATGAGCAGGAACCGGTTATACGTGACAAGCGGCGTCCATACGACCGGGTAATAAAAGAACGTGAATATGAGACAAACGGCACCAATAATACCGGCAGGAACGGCAAGGAGAATATTACGGTTTTTCTGACAAGTCCCATTGATGGCAGGCCGGGTCATAGTATGAAAAGATGAATGAACGGGATTAAATAAAAAACCACAACTTTTATGATATCAACAGGGATCTGATTCCCCTTCAAGCAACCGGTTTCCTGTGCCGGCACAAGCAAATCTATCAGGATCTGACAGGTACTATTCTTCCGGAGTCTCCACATGACCGAAAATTCACGCGAGGACCTCAAAGAAAAAGTACTGACCGTTAACGATCTGGTTGCCTACCAGCCCG